>JAUXDP010000155.1 GCA_030618325.1 Methylococcaceae bacterium
CATTTCTACTTGGGGTTGACAGCAACGCAGACTATTCGGTAAAAATTAACCCATAGAAAACCATATTTGTGATTGTGTGAAGTATAGCCATGCCATTGCGGTTTTCCCATAAAATGACTTCAAATCATTCAATCAGTTTAACCCTGTTTACCAAAATCTGGTATGCGTGAGTTTAGGCCCATTGCATAACGAGCCAATTGGGTTTTAGCAAAAGGTAGGTGATCCAATAGTGTTAAACCGGCATTTCTGGCAGCAGCAACAGCTAACCATTCATTAGAGAAAATATGCACGACACTGTTGGTGAAATTTACGACCCGGTCATGATCTTTTTGCCTGCTTTGAGCGTAAGCCTGTAATAAAGCTGCATCGCCAATATCTTTGTTAGCCTGGTGCTGTTCTATAATCATTTCTGCCAATTGCACGACATCTCGAAGGCCAAGATTAAAACCTTGACCTGCGACTGGATGCAATTGATGCACGGCATTACCGATAATAACGGTTCTGTCTGCAATCATCTTTTCAGCTCGGACTAGACTTAATGGGAATGAACGCCTAGGAGCCTGTAAAGAAAGTTCACCTAGACGGTAACCAAAGCACTCCTGTAATTGCTCAAGAAATCTAGATTCGCTGAGTGTCAATAAGTCATTTGCCTGATCATGCGTGCGCGTCCAAACGACAGCGAATGTATCACTCAGTGGCAACATTGCCAGTGGTCCAGATGAAGTAAATCGTTCATAAGCCGTATTTTGGTGATTTTTTTCCGGTTTAACCGTTGTTACTATGGCTGTCTGGTCATATTCTGTTATGTGCTGGGGAATATCCAGTAGTTTTCGGACCGATGATTGCCCGCCATCTGCACCAACCACCAATTTAGCGGATAAATTTAGCGACTCATTTTCACGCTTCAAACTGAGGTGGGCTAAATCTGCTCCTGAAGTAAGACCGATAACTCTTGCTGGACAAATCTGATCTATTCCTGATTGATTCAACAAATCTGCAACATGTGCTTCGATGTCACGCGCCACAATCACGTAGCCCAGCGCTTCTACTGCTTCGCGTTGAGCTGATAAGCGAGTCTTGCCAAAATGTCCTTGATCTGAAATATGAATATTTTTGATGGCGGTTGCTTTTGATTTTGCAACTTGCCAAACACCCAGGTTTTCAAGCATTTTGACAGTGCCGCTAGCCAAAGCCAAAGCCCGGTCACCTGCGCCTGATTTAGCTCTTTGTTCACCACTAACAGCTTCAACTACTGCAATTTTTAATCCGGTTTGTTGTAACGCGATAGCCAGACAACCACCAGCCAAGCCTCCGCCTACAATAATGACATCATAATCAGCTTGCATCAGGCGGCCTGCATTATTGATTCGATTTCCGCAATGGTCTTCGGAACACTGGCTGTCAAAACCTCATAACCGTCACGAGTTACTAGTACATCATCTTCAATTCGAATACCCATACCGCGCCATTTTTTATCAACTTTTTTACAATCTGGTGGAATATAAAGCCCGGGCTCTATAGTCAACACCATGCCAGGCTCAAGAATACGCCACTCGCTATCAACTTTGTAGTCGCCAACATCATGAACATCCATGCCAAGCCAGTGACCTATCCGGTGCATGAAGAACTGCTTGTAGACTTCATCTTTAATTAATTTTGATACTTTGCCTTTTAACAGTCCCAACTGTACCAAACCCTTGGTTAACACTTCAACCGCTGTCTCATGGGCAAGATTCCAGGGTAGTCCCGGTTTAATTTGCTTTATCGCAGCGAGCTGAGCATCCAAAACTAATTGATAAAGTTGTTGTTGTGCTTCAGAAAAACGACCATTAACTGGAAAGGTACGGGTAATATCAGCTGCATAATGATCGCACTCAGCACCGGCATCAATTAACAATAGATCGCCTTGTTTCAATTTCGCTGTATTTTCGATGTAGTGGAGCACACAGGCGTTTTCTCCTCCAGCAACTATAGAAGGATATGCAACAGCTCTAAGTCCTTGCTGCATGAAGCTATGAATTAATTCAGCTTCCACCTGATATTCAAACAGACCGGGTTGACATTGTTGCATTGCCCGGACGTGGGCTAGGGCAGAAACCTCGGCAGCCTGTTTCATTAATTTTATTTCTGCAACACTTTTAAATAAGCGCATTTCATGGAGAACATGCTCTAACGAGACCAGTTCACCAGGCGCCGTAATTCCGCTTCGTGATTGAGCGCGAATATGTGTCAGCCATTCCAGTAAACTATGGTCAAGATTACTGTCCCTACCCATCGGATAAAAAACCTTGCCTTTATTTTCCAGCATCCCTGGCAGAATATCTGCTACATCATCAATGGGAAAGGAATCATCAGCTCCGTAGCTTTTTGTTGCGCCTTCCAGTCCGGCATGAGCACCCTCCCATAACGCTTTTTGCTCATCATATTCTCGGCAAAATAATATATATTCGCCCTGTTCCCGTCCAGGTATAAAAACCGCAAGAGCATCAGGTTCATTAAAGCCGGTAAGATAGTAAAAATCACTGTCTTGTCGGAAGGGATAATCGACGTCCCGGTTTCTTGTTCGGGTTGATGCGCTGCTGATGATAGCGATATTATCTTCGCCGATATATGCCATCAATTGTTTACGGCGACTTTTAAATTCTGTTTGTTTCATCAATGTAGCACTGAATCATTATTTGTATCATTAAATTCTGTTCGAAACAGCATGACTGCTGCCCGTAAATATTCTTGGATTTCCATTAAAGCATTTTCATCTTCGTCATGTTCTTCCGCAATTTCAATATCAACTTTGGAAAACTCAACAATATCTTTTAGAATTTCCTCGGTCTCTCCTGGCCATTTTGCTTCAGTCGTTGAATAACCGACGCCCAATAAAAAACCTTTACACCAATTTCTTAACCCTTCTGTTTGTTCTTGTAGGGAAAAAGTATCATCCGGGATAAATAAGTCAAATTCGAACTCATCACCATTGATTAATTCTTGAGTCTGTTCGAACAAGGAAATCAAGGTGTTTTTATCTTCTTCCAACAAATCAATAGTATCCTGGAATACTTCATTTAACCAAGTTATAGCGTCAGTACGGTTATCAATACTTAAGATGCCTGTCGCCATGCCATGCGCCTCCGCTGCTGTTACCGCAGGTTCTATATTAGTGATTATTGTATCTACAATCTGATAAGTCATTATTTTGAAATAATTAAAAAAACTACTGGCTTATGCTAATATTATACCCAAACTCTTCATTTTTGAGTTCCCAATAATCAAGTTGCAGCAACGGCTAACCCTATGAATAACAATGATACAGCACAGTCCTCAGATATTATCGCACTTGAGGAAAAACTTGATGATTTAATTAAACGCTATGATTTCCTGCAAATAGAAAATAAATCTTTAAAAATCAAGCAGGAGGAATTGGTAAGAGAGAAAGCCAAGCTTATTGAAAAGACTTCTACCGCTCGTCACCAGGTGGAATCAATGATAACACGCCTTAAATCGATGGAGCATGGGGCATGACAGAAAAAATAATCCCGGTTTCAGTTAGTATTTTAGGGAAAGAATATAAAATCGCCTGCACCGAAGAAGGTCGTTCCGAATTGCTTAATTCAGCTAAGCAGCTGGATGC
Source organism: Methylococcaceae bacterium (assembly GCA_030618325.1). Taxonomy (GTDB): domain Bacteria; phylum Pseudomonadota; class Gammaproteobacteria; order Methylococcales; family Methylomonadaceae; genus JALSJK01. The sequence goes on from JAUXDP010000155.1 coordinate 3,626, forward strand.
TGAAATGCGGGAAATTCGTGACTCTGGAAAAGTAAACGGGACAGATCGAATTGCTGTTATAGCGGCCTTGAATTTAGCTCGCGAAAATTCATTGGCAAAAAATCAGAATCATTCATTGAATGAGAATTTAAATGGACAGCTTATTCATTTACGTCAAAAAATAGAAAAGGCGCTTGCGAAATAAATTTATCTTTTAGATGTTGAGGGCATTTCTAAACCTCTTTAGTCCGCTGGGGCAAGTTCTTAGCAAAATTCTGGTTCATAAAATTTTAAATAAGCTAAACTAATAAAGTATCTCCTGCAGCGTTCGAGACAGTCTGGGTGTTTCCTGAACCTGTATTACCCCCGGGAGCTGATACCTGGCAATGGTGTGCATGTCCGATTTATCGGAAAGCCTGATTTGCCAGTGAGGTGCCCACTTGAACCTTTGGTTCAAGGACGAAAGATTGTTACGGCGCAGGTGGGAGATACTTATCCTGAATTCATTTGGTTTGGTTATCCCGTTTCAGAATTATTTCAGAATAACGTAAAAAATCATCAAGGTGCTGCGTGATAATGCTGACAGTGATTGGCAATTGCAGAGCCTGATATTCGTGCACTGCAATATTACGGAATCCAACCATCCGTTTCAGCGAATCGGCCAGTGTGGTGTCAATCCAGCCACCTCGATCCAGCAAAGTAAAAACATCACGGGCGCTTTGGGGTACTCCCAAATGTTCACGGCGTATTAGATGTTGCCCCATATCCAGTGCAGCTTCACAGGCGCGTTGCACATTTAGAATAGCTGCATCTTGACGGGTATAATCAGCAGCAAAGCTATTAGGGTCGTGCTGATATTCCTCAAGAGCTCGGGCGACGCAGCGCTCTATGGTTGCAGCCTTGTTGATCAAGATATCATCCATAGATTTTTCCTCGCTTCTGAATATCAGTTAATAATCCTGCTCTAGCTGTATCCAGTGCCGTTTTTTCACTTAGCACAAAACATTCAAACAATTCCGCCTCAGGCTGTTTTGCCCACATTCTGAGGCCAGTTGTTAATATCTGATACTGCATTACAGTGGATGCAGCACGAAAATCCAGCAAATCCACCTCACATCCAGCCATATCAGCCAAATGGCTGGATAAATCCCACAGAAGTAGCGGCTTGGAGTAACCTGCGACCAGAACTGCTAAATCCAGATCGCTATTGGAGTCTGCTACGCCCTGGACCCAGCTGCCAAAGGCATAAATTGCCAAAGTGTCTGGCAAGGCCGAAAGGATTACCTGCAATAGTGGGCTATCTTTAGCAAGAATTTTTTTGGGATTATTATGGGAGTATTTGGAATGGTTTTGGGTGGACATGTTGAGTAAACAAATGGATACCTTAAGATGCTGCATTATAAAGCATCGCATCAAATCTTGGCCGAGTATTAATTAGCTCTATAGCAAGCATAATTCAATACCAAACTCCAGGAAATTTTCCCATGTTTTTTGTGATTAATTTCACGGTTAATCAATAAATTATTGTTATTTAAGAAGTCTTTAATAATCGAAAACTATACTTCTCCTGTATCTACAACTCATAAAAGGCACTGAGAAATGAAAGATGGTATAAGATTTGCTGTAACTGATGAAGAACGAAAAGCTGCCTATCAATTGCGATATAAAGTCTATGTTGAAGGGATGGACAGACTTAAGGAGAAAAGTGATCTCGTAAACAAGGAACTACGTGATGAGTATGATCACACTGCCCACACTGCTGTTGCAATCAAAGACAATAAGGCTGTTGGCACATTAAGAATATTTCGCGGTGGAGATACGGATTTTAATCAATATCTTACTGAAGCTTATCACCTATCGCCTTTTACAAGGCATTTAGAAGACAACAAAATCTGCATCATTGAAAGACTGATGGTGGATGAAGGCCATCGTGGATCAACCGTTATGTTAAGAATGTATAGAGAGGTTATGAAATTCGTACTTCGTAACAAAGTTGAAGTGGTGCTTCTAAATTGTGTGCCAGAGCAACGGGATTCATATATGAAGCTTGGTTTTCAGCCGTTTACCGAAACTTATGATTACCCAGGGATAGGTCCTGTTATCCCTATGGCCCTGATAACTGGCGATTATGAGCACTTAAAGCGAGTGGGCTCCCCGTTTGCCATGTTGGCAGGTAAAGAAGAGCTTTGCCATTGTCATCACGTTAGCCTGTTACAAAGAATAATCAGGAATAATCGAGAGGAAAAAATTGGCAATCAAGAACAATCCGAAAGCAAAGAGATACTTAAACAGCTTTTTGCAGCCGGCAATCATCTGATGAATAGAAAACGAAAAAACTTTGATTCATCACGATTAAAACTGAGATTGAATTCCGAATATGGCAATGAGGCTATTGCAACGCTATAAGGCTAGAATTTTATGTGGTTGCAGATTACAATTTGCTTGTTAAGCCAATCGATCCAACAGGAAAATTGTAATCTGTTCTCACTGTCAGACCTCGTTTCATTCAATATAGAAGACCCAGAGTACCCCTACAAACTTCCAAGCTAATTTCTTTCGTTAGACCATTCCAATTTATCTAGTTGCTGCTAATATTAAATAACAGGACGCTTTCTAATTAGCGTCCATTAGTAACAATTAAGATTTACTGCTTCAAAATTTGGGTAAACAATACAGCAGACTAATTTTATTTGTTGAGAAAACCAAGCAAGATTTGAATTATTAAGCTTGTTTTAATTGCAGACTGTGGGTTACAAAAATATGAATGGCTTGGCTGATGGCGTTAGATTCGCTCAAACAAATGAAGAGCGTGAAGCGTCTTATCAACTTCGATATAAAGTTTATGTCGAATCTATGGGTAGATTAAAAGACAAAAGTGATCACCAACGAAAAGAGTTAAAGGATATATACGATGAGACAGCCCATCTAGCTATTGCTATTAAAGATGGGAAGCCGGTTGGCACTCTAAGATTATTTTGGGGTGGAGATACGCGTTTTGATCAAAACTTAAAAGATGCATATCACCTTCATCCGTTGCTTGAGCGTATACAAGAAAATAAAATTTGTATAGTCGAACGGCTAATGGTGGAAGAACAAAGTCGAAGATCAAATATTACTTTGCGCATGTATAAAGAGGTAATGCACTTCGTTCTTGAGAAAAAAGCAGAAGTGGTTTTGCTTGATTGCGAACCGCATCACCTTAATTCTTACCTTAAACTAGGGTTTAGGCCTTATGCAAAAACTTATTCCTATCCGGGTATTGGATTAGTAGTTCCTATGGCACTTATTAGCGGAGATTATGAGCATTTACAGCGTGTAGGTTCTCCGTTTGCAATGTTAACAACAGAAGAAGACCTTAACTATTGTCAATATGTAGATGAATTAAATGAACTAATATCTCCTCAATCAAAAATCAAAAGTCAAACTGACTATGATAAAAAAGATTTTTTGGAACAGGTCTACAAGGATTCTAATTCAATAAAAAGTCAGGAGCTATCAATATTTGACTCTCTAAGCGAAAGTGAAATGGAGCGAGTTATTGAAAAAAGCCATGTGATAGAGTGCACTAAAGGAGATAGGATTATTGAGAAAGATAATTCTGCTCGAACAATATTTTTTGTATTATCCGGAGTCGTTGAAGTGCGGCGTGAGGGGCATTTATTAGCTGTTATTTCCCCGGGAGAAGTGATAGGCGAAATAGCCTTTTTTTTAGATGTTAAGAGGACTGCAAGTGTTTTAGCTGCAACAGATGATGTCAAGCTCTTAAGT
>JAUXDP010000226.1 GCA_030618325.1 Methylococcaceae bacterium
TTAAATATGAAGTGATGGGCATTTTGTCAAAAGTGCAAGTTACGCAAGAAGAAGATGTTCAGGCAATTGACGAACAACGTCAAGCTCCACAAGAGATGCGCTTTGAGCATGCAGAAGCAAGTGCAATGGCTGATGATAATCCAGTTGCAAATGTTACGCATGAACAAGAACAAGAACAGGACCAGCAACAACCGTTCGTTCGTGGTGACAAAAAAGTAGGAAGAAACGATCCCTGTCCTTGTGGTTCAGGGAAAAAATATAAACAATGTCATGGGAAATTGGCTTAAGTCAGTATAGCTATACTTGGCGCTACTATAGTATTCAGATACTAGCGGTAAAAAGTAGAGAATAACCTAGTTAGTTCAGTGTATTCAAAAGCTTACCGGGAGGTGCTATTGCTCCCGGCGTGCCAAAAAGAAGGTTTTTAGCACCTTCTTATTCGTGGCTTGAAGATTTCCCATTTATATCCTTATAAACTAATAACTTATAGATTTATATACAATTTTTGAGGTCAATTATGCCAGGTAGTTTTGAAAAAAGTAAACCAAAGTTCAATATTGCAAGTCTTCCCAGGCTTGGGATGAATGAAAAGGATTTAATTTCTGATTTTAAGCACAATTACAGTCACAGATTAGGGCGTGATGAGCATTGCAATTGCCTTCACTACGCATATGAAGCTTTAGCATTAACCGTTAGGGATCGGCTTTCGGAAAGATGGAAAGCAACATATAATGCTTACAAAGATAAAGGCTGTAAGCGTGCATATTATTTGTCCATGGAGTTTTTAATGGGTCGTTCCTTAACTAACGCCATGTTGAATCTCGGACTGACTGATGAGGTGCACAAAACATTGTATGAGTTGGGGCTGGATCTTGAAGAGCTTATTGAAAGTGAGCCGGATGCCGGGTTAGGTAATGGTGGTTTAGGTCGCCTGGCCGCCTGTTTTATTGATAGTTGTGCAACTTTACAGTTACCCGTTACGGGTTATGGTTTACGTTATGAGTATGGGATGTTCAACCAATTAATCATGGATGGTGACCAGGTTGAGGAGCCTGATCACTGGCTACGTAATGGTAATATCTGGGAAATTGAAAGGCCAGAATACACGCAAACTATTAAATTTGGCGGTCATACCGAAACGTATATTGATGAAAAAGGCCATGAAAGAGTGGCTTGGGTTGGAACGCAAGATGTGTTGGCGGTGCCATACGATACCCCAGTTCCCGGGTTTCAAAATAGTACCGTCAATATTCTGCGTCTATGGAAAGCTTCGGCAACAGAAGAGTTTAATCTGGGCGAGTTTAATGCTGGTGATTATGCTGAATCGGTAGCGGCGAAAAATACTGCTGAAAATATCACCATGGTTCTCTACCCTAATGATGCCAACGAAAATGGTAAAGAATTACGTTTACAGCAGCAGTATTTATTGGCATCTGCCAGTTTGCAGGATATTCTGGAACATTGGGTTGGCAGGCATGGCCAAGATTTCAGTCGGTTTGCCGAGAAAAATTGTTTTCAACTCAATGATACCCATCCCAGTATTTCGGTTGCAGAGTTAATGCGTTTGCTGATGGATGTATATGGCTTGGGGTGGGATGATTCCTGGGCGATTGTGCAAAAAACTATGGCGTACACAAACCATACGTTACTTCCAGAAGCGTTGGAAAAGTGGTCAGTCGGCTTAATGCAGCGAATGTTGCCACGTTTAATGGAAATTATTTTTAAGATTAATGCTGATTTTATGAGCCAAGTTTCAGCGCATTGGCCTGGAGATTTTGCTCGTATGGGTAGAATGTCCATTATTGAAGAAGGTGGGGAGAAGCAAGTCAGAATGGCCTTTTTGGCTATCGTTGGTAGTTTTTCTGTTAACGGCGTGGCAGAATTGCATTCCAAATTATTACGGCAAGATCTGTTTAAAGATTTTTCCGAGCTATGGCCGGAAAAGTTTAATAATAAAACCAATGGAGTCACTCCACGGCGCTGGTTAGCCGCGTGCAATCCTGAATTGGCAAGTTTAATTTCGGAAAAAATTGGTGATGGATGGATAACTGATCTTTCTCAGTTACAGAAATTAGCTCCCTATGCCGAAGATGCTAAATTTCGTAAACGCTGGCATGCAGTTCAGCAGCAAGCCAAACAGAATCTATTGGACTACAAAAAGGAAGAGCTAGGTCTGGATTTTGAAGTGAATGTGGATGCCATATTTGATGTCCAGGTGAAGCGCATACACGAATATAAAAGACAATTGCTGAATGTATTGCATGTTATACATCTTTATAACCGTATTAAGAGTGGTGATACTGCTAACTGGGTTCCCCGGTGTGTCTTGATCGGTGGTAAAGCGGCTCCTGGTTACTACATGGCAAAAAAAATCATTAAGCTGATAAATAATGTGGCTGATGTAATTAACTCAGACCCCGATGTCGGAGATAAATTAAAGTTAATTTTTCTACCAAACTATCGTGTCTCTGCAATGGAGAAAATATGTCCTGGCGCTGATTTATCGGAACAAATTTCGACGGCTGGAAAAGAAGCGTCAGGTACTGGCAACATGAAGTTTATGATGAATGGTGCGGTAACGATTGGTACGCTGGATGGTGCCAATGTGGAAATTCGCGAAGAAGTAGGTGATGAGAATTTCTTTCTATTCGGATTAACGGAAGAAGAGGTTACGGAAATGCGCGAACATTATAATCCGATGGCTATCATTGATGCAGACGAAGATTTGAAAAAAGTGATAGATTTGATTAATTGCGGGCATTTTAATCGTTTTGAGGCAGGTATATTTGACGATATTATCCATTCACTCGCCAGTCCGGATGACCCGTGGATGACAGTAGCAGATTTTCGAAGCTTTATTGATGCCCAAAGGCGTGTAGAAATCGCTTATCAGGATACAGAACGCTGGACTAAAATGAGTATCTTGAATTGTGCGGCCAGCGGTAAATTTTCTACTGACCGAACGATTACTGATTATAACAATGATATTTGGAAATTAACGCCAGTAGCAGTCAAAGGTGGTTAATGTTTCAAGTTGTTTTGTATGAACCTGAAATTCCGGCAAATACAGGAAATATCATCAGATTGTGCGCCAATACTGGCGCACAATTACATTTAATCGAGCCCCTGGGTTTTGACTTAGAGGATAAAAAATTACGTCGTGCGGGTCTTGATTATCATGAATATGCGGAATTGATTACTCATGAGTCGTGGTCGGAGTTTCTTTCAAAAAATAACACTGCTCGTATTTTTGCTTTAACAACAAAAGGTCGTCAGTGTTACTCTGAAGTAGCTTTTCAAAAGCACGATTTCTTGTTGTTCGGCCCAGAAACCAGAGGGCTGCCAGATTCTATTCTGGCGGAATTACCAGATTCACAACGGCTTAAGCTGCCGATGGTGCCAGAGAGCCGCAGTCTAAATTTGTCCAATACTGTTGCAGTGGTTTTATATGAAGCCTGGAGGCAGCATAGCTTTGTTGGTAGCTCATTAATTCATCGAACATAGGCCTCTTCCTTAGATCTAGTAGAGTAATGATGATAACGCAAAGCCTCTCGAACCTAGACTATCAATTTTCCAGGTCTGGAATTGAATTTCTCTTAGATAATTGCAAAACCAAGGGGTCGGTCAGCTTGAAGCTTGATAAGCTAAATCAGATAAACTCCCTTAGATCAAGTTGGCTGACCCCTTGATATTCTAATTAAAATTGGCAATTTAGTGGATATTGAGCGAAAGACGACTGAACATGGGTTAGGTTTCAAAATCTCTATATATTTATCTTGCTTGATTGTTAATTGCAGTACAATCAACAGTTGAATTCATAACTGTGGAGACGAAAATAACCTAATGAGTAAAATTAAAGTAGCAATCATCGGTATCGGAAATTGTGCAAGCTCCTTAATTCAGGGCATTCATTACTATCGCAGCAAAACCCCGGATGAGGCTATCGGCATCATGCACTGGGATATTGGCGGTTATAAACCTTTTGATATTGAAGTGGTTGCTGCATTTGATGTAGACAAACGTAAAGTTGGGCTGGATGTTAATGAGGCCATCTTTTCCAAACCCAACTGCACCACTGTATTCTGTGCGGATATTCCACAATCTGAGGTAAAAGTACAGATGGGTAAAATTCTGGATGGTTTCTCGGATCATATGAAAAACTATCCTGAAGATAACACCTTTCTTCTTGCGGATGAACAAGAACCCACAGCTGAAGAAATTGTTAAAGAATTAAAGTATTCTGGTACGGATGTACTAATGAATTATCTCCCAGTGGGTTCGGAAGACGCAACTCGATTCTATGCTGAATGTGCACTGGAAGCAGGAGTTGCTTTTGTCAACAATATCCCTGTATTCATCGCCAGCGATCCAGCATGGGCAAAGCGTTTTGAAGACAAAAACCTTCCCATTATCGGCGATGATATTAAAGCGCAATTGGGTGCAACCATTACCCATCGTATACTGACTGACTTGTTTAAAAAGCGAGGTGTCAAGCTGGATCGGACGTATCAGTTAAATACAGGGGGTAATACTGACTTTTTAAACATGACAAACAGTGACAGACTAGCTTCAAAGAAAGAATCGAAAACGGAAGCAGTACAGTCGGTTGCGGCAGAGCGACTCAGTGATGAAAATATTCATGTCGGCCCGAGTGATTATGTTGCCTGGCAAAAAGACAATAAAGTCTGCTTTATTCGCATGGAAGGCAGAATGTTTGGTGATGTGCCAATGAATATTGAAATGCGCCTGTCTGTGGAAGATTCGCCTAATTCAGGCGGAGTGGCGATTGACTCTATCCGCTGTGCTAAATTAGCCTTGGATCGTAAACAGGGAGGTGTTTTGACCGCCCCTGCTGCGTACTTATGCAAACATCCGCCAGAACAATTCACCGACGATGAAGCTTATACTATGACCAATGCCTTCATTCAGGGAGAATAATGGGTGAAATGCTTAATCATTGCTGCGGGGCAAGGGACTCGGCTTAAATCCAGAGGTGAAATCAAACCCCTGGTTGCTTTGCTGGGCGTGCCGCTGATTGAGCGTGTTATCCGTTCTGCTATGGAAGGTGGAGCGGATGAGTTTGTTATTATCACAGGCTATAAAGGCGAGCAAGTCAGCAATTTTTGTCAGCCACTGGCTAAACGTTTGAGTATTGAGATAACGCTTATTCAGAATAATGACTGGCAAAAAGAAAACGGTTTTTCGGTATTAAAAGCACGGGATGTCATGGAGGAACCTTTTCTGTTACTGATGGCGGATCATCTTTTTGATCCGGCTGT
>JAUXDP010000120.1 GCA_030618325.1 Methylococcaceae bacterium
AGGGATGCCATCAATGTCCTTTTTGCCAGGTTCACGCAGTGCTTCAGTGCCAGGTAGATAGCCGATTATATTTTCTGCAGCACTGAGGGGGTAATCCGCCAAATGTTTACCGGCCATAAAAATTTCTTGCTTGATGTTTTCATAAGGTACTAATCCACCATTAACTGAGACCAGGCATTCGATGCCAGCATCAGTTATATGTGACAAGAAAGGAATACCAGAAATAAATTTTTTATTTTCTGGCCATTCACCGTATCCGTTGGCTTTATTATTCAGGCCTTCATTTCGATCAGGATCGAGAGCATGTTGAAAGGCGATAGCAATTTGACGGTTAGAACTGTTTAGATCATGCAATGCTTCCGCATCCGTTGCCTCAATACGCCTGAAGTCTATTCCTTGTTCGTAGACACTTTTAAAGGCAGGCATCATGCCTAGCACTGTCATAAAAAAATCCAGAGTGATTCTATTCCCATAGGAGAAGGGTCTGATATTACGCATGAGGACATAAAAATCAGCCAATCGTTCGGCAATATTTTCGGTTTTAATGACGAAGCCATTATTATCAAAAATAGCACTATCTTGATTGCTGACATCGTCTAAAACCAGGCGAGCTACAGCTTTACGGAATTGTTTTCTTTTATCAGCATCCAGCATAGTGCCTGGACGGTGATTGACTGTGGACTGTTCTTTCCAGTGGTGAAATAGTTCCCGGTGGATACGGGAAAATAAACTGGTTAAGTAAGTGACACGTTTGGTTTGGTCATGGGATATGGTTCTTTTAGCTTCATACTGAAGCGTAGAGATGAACTTTCGGGCCTGGGAGATTGCTAAAGCTGTTCGTAGTTTTTTAAGTTGGTCATACCCTGGAATTTGAGAGGTGGTGTCTTCTGGCATTATTTCTCCCTTTTTTGTGTACACCCAGTATGGACGTGAACTAATAAAGTGAAAGTTTTCTGTAGGAGAACCCACCTTTGTTAGGTTTTAGAGAAAGTATAACTACTAGCCGGCTGCAATTGCAACTTTGTGATAGGGAATAAGAAGTATGCTCGAGCTCAAAATTACGAGCTTATGTACAGAAATTTCAGGATAGGCTGAGTTTTGGGTGAGTAAGCAAAAGATAATGAAATACGATGGTTCGTGAGATATGTCAAGGTTGTGTAGTGACAGTTAAGGCGCTTACTTGGCCTCCAAAAATTTCTTAGCCCATTTAGACCGTTGTTCATCTGAAATCTGTGCTGCCTTTAGCGTATAGTGAATAAAATATTTATCGTATTTTCTATAGATGATCCTCGCTATTTCGTGTTGTTTAGGCCAGCCCAAACATGGAGTCGCTTGCCACTCATATAAAATGCTGTTTTCATCTTGGTTAATAATATTCCATGATGTAACTCCAGGACACTCTTTTTCCCTAATTTCCTTCAATTTATTAAGTGCATCTTCTGGAGAAGGGCCACCCCAAAATGGTGGAAAATTTTGAATGGTCAGCAATTCTTTCCAGTTGTTAATATCATCTCCTTTACGAATATACTCAGTGATTACATGCTGGTTAGGAACCGCAGCATAATGCCCCATTTTCCACCCAATATCGAAATTCAAATGTAGTGGGTATCCCTGCGCAGCTGCCTTTCGAATCCACCGGTAGGCTTCTTTATAATCCTGCGTTACACCCTCACCTTTAGCATACATCAGAGCCAAATTGAATTGAGCAAAATCGTTTCCATTTTCTGATGCTTTTCGATACCATTTTGCTGCCTCGGCACTATCCTTGGGTACCCCTTCGCCCTTGGCATACATAGATGCTAGGTAAGACTGAGCCATGACATACCCCTGATCAGCAGCCTTACGATACCACTTCGATGCTACATTAAGGTTTCTTGGTACGCCCAGGCCTTGATCGTATATTACCGCCAGGCCATTCTGAGCACGGGGATTTCCTTGTTCAGCCAATGGCTGTAGTAGAGCGAGAGCCTTTGAATAATTTTTGGAGTTGAATGCAGAATCTACCTCCTTTAGCACATCTTCAGAAGCTGTCAGATTTTCTTTACTCTTATTAACTTCTTCATCGGATGGCTCAACTACAGCCGGCTTCTTGACATTCGGAGGTGTATTACTAAACTGGGTGACACCGTTTTCATCAATCCACTTATGAATGTCGGCCAAAACAGTAGAGCCAAAAACAAGTGTTATTACAATGATTAATCTTTTGAGTAATATCATATTTATCACTTAATCTGCCTAACGATTTTCATAATCTGACCAAGACTCTTCTAGAGAGTATTATTAAGCTAATGAACTTGAATTACATCACAACCTATTCAAAGAAGCAAAGGGCTGTCGGTTACTTAATGTATTAGTGTGCTTAGCATGAGTGTAAGAAAATCAAGAGAAATCAAGGGGGCACTTGTTTGATTATGAAAAATAGCATCCTTATTCTTTATTTCAAGTTGGCTGACCCTTTGATATTCTGGTGTTTTACTTACAGGCAATTCCCCAGTAATTATACCCGGCAAATTTAGGGCTGGATGGCAAATATTGTGTTTCCATGGACTTTATAGAAAATCCTGCTTGTTTAATATAATCTGGAATAGGGCGGTCTAGGTGGCATCCTCCTGCTATTTTTTTCCAGGCAGGATTAATTCTTTGTTGCCAGCGAAGTACATTTTTATCTGGGGCTTCGCCATGTTCACAAAAAAGTAGTTTCCCCTGGGGTTTTAACACCCGACGCATTTGTTGTAGAGCGGTTAGCCAGTCGGGAATTGTACATAAGGTATAGGTCAACAAGACCGTATCTATGCTGTTATCTTCAAGAGGGATTTCTTCACCGGCCAAATCTAGCCAGCGTAGTTCAAAAGGAGCTGAGTGAATATTTTTTCTGGCGATTTTTCGCATGCCTTCCGACGGTTCCAAACCCCAAACCACGTCAACATTTCCAGAATTATAAAAGGGTATATTTAAACCTGAGCCCATGCCGACTTCTAAAACATGGCCTTCTGCCAGAGGAACGATTTTAGCTCGCTGCTGCTGGACAACTTTTAAGCTGCAAGCGAGGTTAATTAAATGGGGTAAACAGTATTTTTCATAAATTTTCATAACCAAGCGAAGTATATCGAGGTAGGTTTTTATGTTTTTTCAATTCTTTCGAAGTAATGTACCCATACTTTGTCACTGCCATTCCAAGTCATGCTGGGATGCATTTTCAAAATAAGTTCCTTGTATGCATCCAGCCCAGGATAACCTTCTGCTTTTGCATCCTCATCTGATATGTCTGCAAGTGTATGGCGTTCCACTGCGGTGACTGTGAAAGGAATACCTTCCAGTTCAAATGTTTCGCCAGGATAGGCATAAAGGCCATCGCGCCGCTGTTGGGTTTTTTGGCCTGCTATTGCAGCAGATACCAGTTTTGGGTGGCGAATCAGGCGGTCGATTTCACAGGTTTTTTCTGGGTAGTCTTTCACTGCATACTCTGTTTTTGGATAGAGGTTAATATTGTAGCAGTTTCTTGAGTTATAGACTTTAGTACCTAGAGTAACCCGAAAATTCTACCTGATTAAAAGCCCCGGAATGTTCCATCAAGCTTATTCCACCAACGACGAATATCAATCCCGCAATCACTGCCAAAGCAATTTTCCAATAACTATAGGGTCTTTCACCCTGCACTTGTCCGGTGCGCCCATTGATAACAAACCGATAGGATTTATCGCGATATAAAAATGCGGCAGACCAGATGGGAAGTAAACAATGCTTGTAGGTAGTATCGCTATGATGGGTATTAACCTGATGGATGCGTTGATGGTCACCGCCTATGTCAAAAGCTATGTCATGGTGGATAATACCGTCCATAATTCGGGTTGCCCGGTCAAAGCCTTCATCAAGTTCTACCTGATAAATTTCACTTTGAAAGCCACTGATGTATTTTTCATCGTAAGGGGTCAAATTATCCAGATCCCAGGGTTGTAGGCGATCAAGAATTTGTCTGGGAAGGGATAGGCTGGCACCAATCAAGACATCATCAAACAGCCGAGATACACGGCCTCTTACAGAGGACCAGCGTATTTTTGGGATTTGTCTTATTGCTGAAACCACACGCCCATTTTGTACATATTCAACGCGTTGCTGGACGTAATAGGTATCTCCTCTAGCTCCTGTATAGTTGCTTTCAGTATGGCTGTCATAAGTCCAATAAGGCAGGTATACGCCCACCAGTTTGGTTTTGTCACGCGTATATTTTTTTACTTCGTTCGGAGCAAACCACAATCCATTTAGCCAATCGTGGAATTGTTTTTTGGCTTGTTGATCATCAATTAAAAAAGGCAGTAATGATTTTGGATGAATCAGCTTGGTATCGTTCAGACTGGTAACAATATCGGTGCCGCAAAATGGGCATTCTCCAGCGTGGACGCTAGTAGCAAATTTAAAGCTTGCACCGCAGGAGTCACAATGGGCTTGCTCTATAGCCTTGGCAGGTTTGGCTTCGGCCAGTTCCTGTAGCGCACGATGTAGATCGTATTCCCTGATGACCTCATGCTTTGCGGTAATAATATTTTGAAAATCGCAATATTCACAAACCTGGTGCTGGGTTCCGGGCTGATACTTCAACATAGCTCCGCAATTGGAGCATGGGAATTGATCGTTAACGGTTTTTAATTTTGCCTCGGGCTGTTGATTTGTTTGCACTATAGTATTGCGGTCAATTGATTTTTCTGGGTTCAAGAGGCTGTCTGGTTAAAAATAATCGAAGCGAAAAAGGGGTAAAAACGGCCAGATTTTTGAAAATTCGAGGCGAATAGTAAACTATTTTACGAGGATTTTCGGGAATATGGACAAATTTTACCGCTTTTGCAGCCGATTTATTTTTGACTAGGTAGCCTCTAAGTAAATGATAGTTTGGTATTAATAAAAATCAATGGCTTACACGCTATTTTTTTGCTAGTACCTCAGTGACTTTGGATTGATGGATAGAAGAACAAGTTAAATTTAAGAGAAAATGAAGAAGAGACTTATTTTATTTCTCCTCACGCAACCCTCCCCAGCAAGGGAGGGCTTTAAAACGAGAGCTTTCAGCTCTTAAGCCCTCTCCTGATGGAGAGGGTTGGGGTGAGGAGATATTAAAACAAATCCTTTTTCCTTGTTTCTTAGGTTTTGTCCATTTAACCATTATGATTGACCACTAGCCTCCTTCTATCATTTTTTTTGCTCTGGACTATTATCGGTTGGCAGTGGTGGCGGCATAGCTGCAAAAAGTGCAGCAAGCTCAGAGACCTTGCTGGCTGGTGTCCACTCCACTAAAGCCTGAGTCCAGAGTAAAGTATTTTGGTTTATCCCTCCGGATTTGATTTTATTTTCAAGTTCAGAAAAATTGAAAGGTCCTGATTGTTGACCATTTAAAGCCACAAAATAAGTAGTCTGTTCAGGAATAGGTGGCGGTGTTGCTGCTGCTGTATTTGTAGAGCCCGGTGTAGAAAGGGATTCCCCCATCTTATTAGCCATAGCAAAGCCCATGCCCATACCTATCCCTTCGGAAGCTCCACCAGAAGGATTTTCAGCAGCTGCTTTCATTGCTTCTGCAGCCTGGAATTCAGTGTAATCTCTTAAATTACCAATCACGCCCATACTGGTTCTTCTATCCAGCGCTTCTTCAACCGATTGTGGTAGGGAAATATTTTCCACCAGAAGCTTGGTAATTTCCAGCCCATATTCCAGAAATTCTGGAGCAATTCTGGCTGTCACAAATTCACTTAAATCATCATAATTAGCTGCTAAATCTAGAACCGGTATTTCGGATTCTCCCAGAATATTGGCAAAGCGGGAAAGTATTAAATTACGTAATTGATCAGTGATGTCATCAGTAGAGAAATGGCCGTTAGTTCCGGTAATTTCCTTGATAAAGGTCAAGGGATCATTAATTCTTACACCGTAGGAGCCGAAAGCCCGCAGTCGAACGGCGCCAAACTCTTTATCTCGAAGCATGACTGGGTTTTTTGTACCCCACTTCAAATCAACAAACCGACGCATGTTGAAGAAATAAATCTCAGCTTTAAAAGGACTTTCAAAACCATGGGGCCAGCTCTCAAGCGTGGTCATGATTGGCATGTTGTTGGTTTCCAGTTCATACATGCCGGGCTCAAAAAAGTCTGCCGCTCTTCCTTCGTTAACCAGGATGGCAACTTGTGATTCGCGAACAGTCAGTTTGGCGCCGTACTTTATTTCGTTGCCATAGCGTTCGAAGCGGTACACCATGGTGTCACCAGATTCATCCAGCCATTGAATGACATCAACAAATTCGCCAAATACTTTATCCCAGATAGCCATTTTTCGCTCCGATAGTGATAGTTAAGAAGTAGATTGATTGGTTTCTGCTTCTGGTTCAGAAATCCGACTTGCTGCAGCAGAAAGAGTTTTGCGCAATTCTGTTTCACACTCTTGCAATTGCACGACCGCATCGGCGCGCATCTTTTTGCCCTCATCAGCAATTTGTAAGCTTTCATTAATCGTATCAATTAACGTCGCATTGGCTTTTTTCACTGATTCCAGATCAAAAACACCACGTTCTAGTTGTTTTCGTGTCAACGCATTGGCTTCTTTAAGGTTTTCAGCATTGCCTTCCAGCAAGTCATTAGTTAGGTCTGTCGCTGCTTTTAAGGTTTCTGCTGCATCGGAAGAACGATAAATAGCGACTGCTGTGGCCAGTTGTTGTCGCCAAAGTGGAATAGTGTTGACGATAGTTGAACCGATTTTGTTGACCAAGCCCTTATCATTGTCCTGAACCAGACGAATACTAGGCAAACTTTGCATGGCAACCTGGCGAGTTAACCGCAGATCATGAACACGACGCTCCAGATCGTCCCTTGAAGAGCGTAAATCTCTTAACTCCTGGGCTTCAATAACTGCTTCTGAATTTTCCGCCGCTTTGACTTTTTCTGGAATGGTAATCTCATCCAGTTGGGTTAATTTTTCTTCGCCTGCGGAAATATAATGATCGAGATTATGGAAATACTCCAGGTTGGCATCATAGAGCTTGTCCAGCATGGTGATGTCAGTCAATAAAACAGTTTTATGACCATCCAGTTTATCGGTAATATCATCGATTTGTTTGCGGACCTCTTCATATTTTTGCAAAAATTCGACTATTGGCTTGGCTTTGCCAAACAATTTGGCAAAAAAGCCTGGTTTTTTGTTGGGGTCTAAGGCATCAAGATCAAAACCGCGTAAGGTCGCTACCATACTATTTAAATCACCACCGGCTGAACCTATATCTTTATTTTTAACGCCTTCCAACATACGGTCAGAAATTAGCGTTAATTGTTCCTGGGCTTTGCTGCCAAAATGAATAATTGATTTACTGTCATTGATATCAATTTCAGCGATGATTTTATCAATTTGTGTTTTGTTATCAGTGTCAGATTGTTCGTAAGCTAAAATGTCTTTGGTTACTCCAGGTACGATTTCTTCAAAAATGGAACTGCCTGGAATTGTAAGATCTTCTGCTATTGTCGTTTTGGTTTGATCACTCATGTTGTTTTTTCCTCTGATATCGAATGATATTAAATTACACCTTCGTGTTTTAATTGGGCGGCCAATACTTCTATTTTTACATCAAGATCCAGAACATCATCTTCCAGCAATTTCTGCTTTTGCTCAATAAAGACCGATTCAATGGTTTTTAGTACATTATCAAAATTTTGTGTCAGCTGTTCAGATGGGTTTTTTCTTTGCATATCGGCATAACCTTCGGTCACCTTCAATGCACCATCAAGATATACATTAAGGAATTTTCTCGCTCTTCTGATATCGCCGGGATCTTCTTCAAGCATCCCCAGAATTTCTCTGGCGTGCAGACTAATAGTTCGAATGCGTTGATTAAATTCCCGGTTATGAATTTGCTTGTTTGCTTGTTCAATTCCAGAGATTTGTACCTCAGCTTCATCAATGGTTTCAGAAATTTCTCCAGCAGTATAGCCATGCGAGCCAGTTATCATTTTTTCCTGGCGAGGATCAAAACCATATAAAAGGAACATGCCTGCCATAGCCCCTAAACCAAAGGCGAGAGAGGTAAAAAAGGAATGATCAGCACCTATAAATGCCACCCATGCTGTTGTTATAGCAACAATTAAGGAGGCTAGTATTTTTAAAGGCCATTTTGGTGGCTGGGTGATTTTTTTTTCTTGATACTGCTTCTCAGCAGAAATACCCTTTCGTAAAAGGTTTGCAGCCAATAAAAATGCTGCGCATCCTCCGACATTAGTTATAATTCGGCCAAGGTCACCATAAGCAAATGACAGAATCGACGCGGGGACTAATGCCAGAGGTAGAATGTACAATAATAACCCTCGGCTACTGTGCAGCAAGCCTTTGGTAGCCTTTTTTTGGTATGGCTTGGGTTTTCTTAATTGCTCGGAATTTTTCATAGCGGCCGTTTATTAACAGATTTATATACGATGCTTGATGCTTTTTCGCTAGGAATAGTCATAAACATAGACTGGCAGGTAGCAAGGCTTATCGTAGAAATCAATAACAACAGGCCGATAATTGACCGTAAAGGTTTAGACATGAGTTATCCCAATAAACATAATTCCATGTAGGAGAGTTTAGACTATTTCGTGATTATATCTTGACTTAAGATATTATGAAAACTTCTCTTCACAGCGATGATTGGAATGGATTGGATAGAATACGAGCTAAATAGAGTCAATAAAAAAGATGTTTTGCCAAAATGGAGGCTACAAGCCATGATAAAAATAAAATTATTCAGTCTGTTGACGTTTTTATTCGTTTTATATTCTTGTTCACAGAGAAACATTATTATCGATTATGATCCTGGCACATCATTTGCCAACCTGAAAACTTATAACTGGGTACCAGGGACTCCAATAAAAACAGGGAATATTAAGCTGGATTCAAATTCCTTAAAGCACAGCAGAATTAAAACTGGAATTGACAACTGGCTTAAAGCTCATGGGTATGAAAAACAGCAACAGTCACAGGCCGATTTTTTAGTAACTTATTACGTTACAGTAGAGAAAAAAACTGAGGTTCTGGTGATCAATGATTACTACGGTTATCCAGGTAATTGGGGTTACGGATACGGTTACCGTGGTTATTATGGTGGCGGTTACGTCCGACAGTATGTTAATGAATACAATTATGGTACGTTGATCATTGATATTGTTGACACTAACACAAAAAAATTGATGTGGCGCGGTACAATAGCAGGGCATGTCTATGAATCTGAAAGGCCGGAGAAAAAAATTGCCCGAATTGCTAAAGCCATTGATAGGATATTAAAAAATTTTCCACCAAGTTGATAGGTGAAATTTCTGGAGATTATTTGATGTGAAAGAAGATCCTGAAATTCAGATTAAAAATCTCCATCTTTAGTGGGAGAAGATGGAGATTATATAAGTATTCCCTCTAGTTCTTTTCACCAAAGGGATTTAAAAAGAATAAAATCACGGCAATAACAATAATACCTAAAAAAAT
>JAUXDP010000091.1 GCA_030618325.1 Methylococcaceae bacterium
GTTTTTAATAATGATAGCGTGGCATGGTGGGCTATTTCAGGATCCAGTTTGAATAATAATGGCCGAACGGAGGGGTAAATATTCATAATCGATACGGTGCGGGGTCTATTGTAGTTGGCTGTCCCAAAATAAGGTCTGTTAGCAATTGCGCAGAGGCTGGTGCCATAACCAAGCCATTTCTGAAATGACCAGCATTAATGCTAAGATTTTCAATTTCTGGGTGTTTATCTATATAAGGTATGCCATGTTGGGTCCCGGGGCGTATCCCAGCCCAGTGGTTTATAATCGGAAAATCTGCCAGAGCAGGGAATAAATTGATGGCAAATGAAGACAGCTGCTGTTTAGCATCAGCCGTTATTTTTTTGTTGAACCCTTGTTTTTCCACGGTGCTGCCTGCTAATATTTTGCCATCGCGCCTGGGTATTAAATATCTGTCATCATCCAGAATCATGTGAGTCAATGTATCTGGCTTAGCGTCGAACAACAACATTTGTCCCTTTACCGGAAAAATCTCAGGTGAGGTAGTGTTTATAGCACCAAACAATACCTCCCATAAATCGCCAGTCCAGGCTCCAGTGGTAAGAATCAAATGATTGACTGGGGTTTTTTCTACAGATGTAGTAATTGAGTGAATGCGGTTGTTACTTATTTGAATCTCTTGTAACGCATTACTTTCTTTAAAAACCACGTTTTTGGACTTCAGGTCATATATTAACGCTTTGAGTAAGCGAGGATTTCGCGCTTGGGCTACTGAAGGTAGCCAAATTGGGTCGAGTGGTTCAGTATGAAATGGGGCTAATTGTTCTATCGTGCCTGGATAATACGGAATATCATTGTTTTGGCACCAGGCATTAGCTTGCTGGATATCTGGATTCCTTGTGATCAATAGTCCACTTGCGATCCACTCAGGGTCAATTCCGGTTTGTCGCAACAGTTCTTCGTTCAGGGTTGGATAGAGCTTAATACTATGAGTCACCAATTCTGTGATTGCGTGATCTTGGCGCCAGGGATAAAGTGGTAATAAAATACCTCCCCCTGCCCAAGAAGATTCTTGGCCCAATTGGTTTTTTTCATAAATTGTTACTGTTGCGCCGGTATTGACTAACTGGCGAGCAGTCAATAGGCCGTTAATACCGCTGCCGATAATGGTGAAATCTGAGATGCTGGCCATGGTTATTTAGTAATCTTTAAGTTAGTCATTAGCATCTACCGATCAAGCAAAGTATTTTCTTCCCTCTCCTGCATGAGTTGAGCAAGTGATGAGAATATTCAAGTTTAGTTTGTGAGCAATGAGTATAAAGGAAATAGTTTGGTGTCGGGAATAAAGACTGCATAATATGATGACGAAGAAGTATAAAAAAAGGGAGTGTTAGTAAGGCGGTATTGAAGGCAATTCAACCCCGATATTTAATAATAAGTGTTGTTTTTTTGGTAATTATGACAAAAATAATTAGCTATATTTCATTAGCCAATGAAATATAAAGGTTTTTTTGTTGAAAAAAAGTGACTGTAAAACTTGTAAGGTAATTATTTTGCTGGTATTATAGTCTTGCCTGAAAATTCTTTGTTGCGTTTTGGCAAAAATTTTAATTTTGAAGTAACCTCATGAGGGGGAAATAATGTTTAAAAGAACTAAAATAGCGTTTGGCTTAGCCTCGGCTACAGTAGCAATAGCAGGGGTATTAGTCGCTCCTCAAGCCGTTGCTAATTCAAAAGCTGAAAAAGTAGCTATCGCTATGGATAAAAAAGTAGAAGCGATGGAGCTTCAAATTCAGCAAATGGCGAATATGATGGAAGCCATGCAATCGGAATTGACACAAGTTCAAACTGAAGCTGTCAATAACAGTAGTGACGGCCGTTTCATGGAGCTGGAAAACTGGATGGCTTCTGTAAAGAACACACCGGTGCAAGTTAGAACCAAAGATAATATGATCTTCTTCCGTGGTGGTTGGGCGCATAACCTTCATAGTAGAAATGGTGTTTCTATTCATTCTACTACTGCTTTAGGTAGTGGCGCTGCTTTAGGCGGGCCTAATGGGGGTAGAGGTGACTCTGAAGGCTGGTATGTAGGCGCCGGTTTTGATTTTAGCCTGAATGATAACTTGTTCGGTTTAATGGATAATACTGAAGTATTGGCTGAATTGGCAGTTCAATATAAAGATTTGGGAACTACCAACAGTAACATCCTTGCAGCGAGTCTTGGTGGCGGCGGTTTAACAGCCAGAACAGTCACCGTTTCATCAGTACAGGTAACCGCTTCACCAAAAATCAAATTCATGAAAGGCAGTAAATTCAGACCTTGGATTATTCCAATTGGCTTAAGTCTTAATGTTATCAGCCCACCATCTGAATCGATTACTGTATTGGCGCCCGGTATAGTGTTCGGGGTCGGTGCTGACTATAATCTGTGGGAAGATATCTACGTAGGTATAGATGGACGTTACCATGAAATTGCTGATCAGGATGGTGTTGATCAGGATGGATTTGAACTCGGTGCTTATGTCGGTATTGGCTTCTAAACAAAAAAACTAGATTGTATCTGTAAAAAAGGGAGGGTTTATACCCCTCCCTTTTTTTGTGTCTGGCGATAAGGCTATATGCTATATAGTATAGTTTTTTCACGGTATTCGGCACTACCCTACTTCGTAGGTGTGTAGAAAAGTGTTGTTCACCTGCAGCGAGTTGGTATTATATTTCTTTCTAGTAGCCAGAGGACAAGGCTTGATGAAAATAAACGAGCACAAGACGATTAATTATTACGCAAAATACTCCATTTTGTGTCTTACATTATTGCTGAATGCATGCTCACTGGTTTACAAAAATACCGGTGATATTATGCTTGGCTATGCCGAAGATCAGGGTATTCCCTATATGTTGGCAACAGAAGATGTTGCTTTGGGATGTGCCATGTCAGAAGCATTCACCCCTTTTCTGTTAAGTTTTTCACAGGTCACAGCTCCACCAAACCATTTGGCGATTCTGTTTTACCTGATGGCTGGCAATTGTTCAGAATTTAAAGCGTGGGAAGAAGAATTACGGTATTTAAGGGCCATACGTTCTAAAAATACTACTGAAGCTCAGGATGCACGCATTGCTCAGCAACGATTTCTACATCAGGCTGCACTTCGGCAATTGACAGGATTTCATTATTTAACCTTAGCCATCGCTGAACCCGGTGGACAATGCCCAGATTTTGCATCCGATGATGACGAGTTATTCTGGTTAATTGGCCTTGTTGATGGTATCCAGGCTATCATGAATGATATAGCAGCAGGGGGCAATGCCGATGTGCCGATGGATATTGCCGCAAAAGTGGGGCGAGGTGCTGTTTGTCTGGACAATGAAAAATGGTGGGGAGTGCCCGTTGCTATTCATGCGGCAATCCAAGCCACAATGCCGGGCAGTCAGCAAGGTGGTAAAGAGCCTTTGCATGCGCTGGATCAAGCCATCCAAATTGGCTTACTGCAAGGCATGCGTATTCCTCAGGTGCTGGCAGCACAAGTCAATCTAGGCCTTGGGAATACTGAACACGTGAAAAAAATCATACGAAAATTTGCTCAGGAAAAAAATCAATTTCCTGGGAGTCAGACTTATATGATCCTCAATAAAATTTCAATTCTGCAGATACAAGCAATTTCCGATCGGTTGTGGACTGAGGCGACCGGTAAACGTACACCTATAGGTAAATTAGGTGCTTTTTGGGATGACGACCATAAGGCAGTGGAAATTATAGATATTGAGGAGATGCTATAGGCAAATGGAAAGGTATAATCATACACAATAAATGTGAGTGTTGGAAGGTGCGTAACGCATGAGTGTTGCTTTGAACCATGAACGGACAATTGTGATCAGACAAAAGAAGATTGTTTTTTATTAAATTGAAAATAACCAGAGCATAGAAGTGAATAACCAAGCGCATAGATTATCCAAGGTGGGTTTGCTGATAGCTGCAATTTTTAGTAGCTATGGGGCAGCGGCACCAATAAAAATGTGCGTCTTTGATTTGTTGGGAGCAAATGGTCCCGTTTTTTCGCAAATGAAGGATTATAAAATTGCGGCGATAAACTGGGGTGTCAAGCTAATCTTGAAGCCTTATGCTAGTGAGCGGGTGGCAGCGGATGATTTTAAGACTGGATTGTGCGATGCGGTCAGTTTTACAGGTACTCAAAGTCGCCAATTTAATCATTTCAGCGGTAGTCTGGATGCCATGGGGGCATTACCAAGTTACGCGCATTTAAAAATAGTTATTACCACGATTTCTGCCGAAAAGGCGGCTCCATTAATGACGAATGACTCTTACGAAGTGGCCGGAATAATGCCATTGGGGGCTGCTTATCTATATGTTAATGATCGTGAGTTGGTAACCTCAGGCGATTTGGCTGGTGTTCGTGTTGCTATTATGGACTCAGACCCAGCACAAAGCGAAATGATTGATTTTATTGGAAGTTCTCCTGTCGGTACGTCAATTGCTACGATGTATAGCAACTTCAATAATGGTTCGGTGGATGTAACTTATGGTCCTGCTATCGCTTATGAGGCGATGGAGCTGTATAAAGGAATGGGTTCCTCTGGTGGAGTTGTTCAATTTCCAGTGGCGCAGCTTACTCTACAAATAGTAATTCGCAGGGCAAAATTTCCTCAAGGGTATGGCCAGAAATCTCGTGACTATACATTGAGTCAATTTGAAAAATCAGTTCGCGTAGCACGGTATTCTGAAAATAGAATTGCACAAAAATGGTGGATTTCTATTTCTGAAAGTGACCAGAAACGCTATCATGAAATGTATAGGCAAGCTCGCCTTTCGCTAAGGGAAAAAGGTGTATATAACAGGCAAATGCTGACTGTGATGCGAAAAGCACGTTGCAAAATAAATCCAGATAAGGCGGAGTGTACTGCGGATGATAGGGAATAACACCGGTTTTAATATCCAGCATGGTTCGAACCACCCTAAAAAGCTGCTAGCAGAAAACCAACAGTTTCATATTTGGTCTGAAAGAGCACATAAGTTGGAATTATAGCCCAATGATAGACTGATCTGTTACACCTAACGTACACTAATAAGTCTGTGCAGTTCCTCACTGCGATACGTTTCACGACCCATACCTAAATAGAGCAGTGGATTTTGTAGAATGTAATCTTGCTAGTAATTTCAGCAGCGCATTTGCAAAATTGGTAGCCATTTTCCCAAGTAGGTATCTCGAAAACAGAGCAAGGCAGTTGAAATAGAAAGAGTGAATGAGGAATTAAACGTTACTTAATTATGACTGGCGGTAGCATTATAAATTTTAACCAGGTTATCTGATCGAAACTAATAATAGATTCCTTTGTCCGGATTAATTACCATAGCGCAAATAATTTAACGAACATGGCCAGAATTAATTTTCAGAATGATGCCGTAATTGAAGAAGATGACCTTACTCTATCGTTGTTAGAAATTGCCTTAAAACATGGCATTCCCCATATACATATCTGTGGAGGAAACGCGAGATGCTCAACTTGTCGAGTCATCATTCGACAAGGGTTAGAAAATATATTGCCCAGGAATGAGATTGAACAAAAACTTGCAGAAAAAAAAGGAATGGAAGACAGTATTCGACTAGCCTGTCAAACACGTATTAAAGGGCCAGTTACTTTACGACGTCTGGTTATAGATGACCTGGATGCCGATTTAGCTAGAGATCAGCAAGACAGAGCTGGGCGAGAACAACTACTAGCGATTCTTTTTAGTGATATAAGAGGGTTCACAGATTTTTCTGAAAGACATTTACCTTATGATGTTATCCATATTTTAAACCGCTATTTTCAAGAAATGGGAACAGCTGTTTTTGAGAATTATGGGTATATTGATAAATATATGGGTGATGGTTTGATGGCATTATTTGGGGTCGATGAATGCAATGCCACAACTAACTGCATCAATGCCATTTCGGCTGCTTTACAAATGATTCAATCTTTAGATAAGGTAAATCGATATCTAAAACAAAATTTTGAAGAATCCTTTGAAATAGGCATTGGTATTCACTTTGGCAGCGTGGTATTGGGAAGCATTGGGCACCGTGACAAAGTCCAATATACTGCGATAGGCGATGCGGTCAATATTGCCAGCCGTATTGAAGAGCAAACAAAACATGCTAACACTTCCATTCTTATTTCTGAAAGTATGTATACCCAAATTAAAGATCAAGTCCGTGTGGGAAAAACTTTGGACACAAAATTAAAAGGGAAAAAGGGAGTTTTTCAATTATATGAGATACACGGGCTTATTTATACTCTCCGCACATGATTTTTTAGCACCCATGCACACCCTTTTTTGGGGATGGCTGCGTTGAATAACCTTGCTGTAGATTGCTACAGCGGCGTTTATTCGCCTTACCCTCCACAAAAAATGATGCACCTGAATGCAAAAAATTCAAATGCGGAGAGTATAAATTGGGCTTATGAGTTGAATCTAAGTAGATGCTTGGAAGTATTTTAGAAAGAATGAGGTGCTGCACAGCCACATTGCACACGATATTTTCGAACAGATAGTGTTTTGTTATTCAGCCTGCTTAGCTCTACGAATACCCAGTTTACTCATCCGGGAACGTAAAGTATTCGGATGCATTTCCAGAATGGTCGCTGCACCCTGTTCGCCGGAGATCAGCCAGCTGGTGTTCTCAAGTACTTTGATAATATGAGCCTTTTCCATTTCGGCTAGTGTTAATAGGGGTTTGTCGTCGATTTCTGGATTGTTTGCTGAGTTCTGAAGCATAGGAATCTGTAGGGTTTGTTCGGGTGACAGGATAACTGCCCGTTCGATAACATTCTCCAGTTCCCTCACATTGCCAGGCCAGTCATAGTTCAATAAGTTATCCATAACTGTCTGTGGGATATGATTAATCTCTTTGCCCATTTTCTGCGCATATTTATTGATAAACCATTGCACCAGTAGCGAAATATCTTTTTGGCGTTCCCGTAATGGCGGTATAGTCAGTGGAAAAACGCTAAATCGGTAATATAGATCTTCGCGGAAACTGCCATCGGCGACCATTTGTTTCAAGTCGCGGTGGGTGGCCGCAATTACCCTGACGTTGATTTTTATGGTTTTAGAATCACCTAGCCGCTCGATTTCACCTTCCTGTAACACGCGCAACAGTTTAGCCTGTAATTCCAACGGTAATTCGGCGATTTCATCCAAAAAGATGGTGCCATCATGGGCCAATTCAAAGCGACCGATTCGGCGTGCTGTTGCTCCGGTAAAGCTACCTTTTTCATGGCCGAAAAGTTCACTTTCGATCAAATTATTGGGCAAGGCAGCGCAGTTAACTTTTACCAACGGTCGTTCTTTGCGTTGGCTGAGATTATGCAATGCCCGGGCGAACAGCTCTTTGCCCGTACCGGTTTCGCCGAGAAGTAAAACGGTCGTATCGGTAGGAGCGACTTGTTCAACCTGATGTAATACCGTTTTCAGTGGCTGGCTTTGGCCTAAAATATCCTCAAATTTATGATTGAGATCAATTTGTTCCTGCAGATAAATATTTTCTGCCTGTAACCGGTTTTTCAATTGTTCAATTTCAGACAGTGCATTTCTGAGTTTTTGTTCCGCCAGCTTGCGTTCGGTAATATCCCTGAACACTACAACCACCCCTTGCAGTTGGTTATCTTCCATAATGGGGGTACTAACAAAATCTACAGGGAAACTGGTACTGTCCTGACGCCAAAATATTTTATCGCTAGCTTGATAACGTTTTTTACCTTTCACAATATTATGCACAGGACAATATTCATCAGAATTTGGTTCGTTGAGTCCGAAGATATCGTGAATGCTTTGTCCTTTGATTTGAACATCTGACCAAGCCAGCATTGTTGCCGCCGTCGGATTAATAAAAGTCACGTGCCCTTCACAGTCAAAGCCGCAGATACCCTCGCCCGCAGCTGATAACACAAGTTCATTGCGTCGTTGCAATACGGCCAGGTCTGCTTCTGCCTGCTTGATTTTGCTGACATCTTGAAACACAACCACTGCACCAGTAATGATGCCGTTTTCCCAAATGGGGGTGCTGGTGTAATGTACCGGGAAACTGCTGCCATCCTTGCGCCAGAATACTTCGTCGGTTATATGGTGCACTGCACCGTCTTTCAAAGCTGCATAAATGGGGCATTCCTCTTTTGCATAATGCTCACCATTGGCTCTGCTGTGGTGATGTTTCTCATGCACCGGTTGGCCGATAACATCCGCTTCCGTCCACCTGGTCATGGCTATCGCTGCTGGATTTACAAAAGTCCCTTTACCTTCCTGGTCTAGACCATAAATACCTTCACCGGCAGAAGTCAGGATCAGTTCATATCGACGTAGAATTTGCTTGGTGGCTGTCATGAAACAAATAAAACCTATAAAGTCTAGTTGATGTTTACGCGCGTATCTAAAGGATCAATGGTTTGTTACATACCATTACCGATTTGTATCAAGCCTGATTATACATCTACTACAGCGCAAAGCCGGTCCTTTGCGAAGTTGGATGTGACACAGGCTGGTTAATTCAGGGTTATGTGTTTACGAAATGGCCTAACTCCTAGCATTAACCAGTACAAGTAACTTCAACACCTGCCTTTCCCCGTGTATAATTATTCAACCAATTAGTTGACAATTATATATTCTTCAGTATACTTAACCATATGGTTGAATATGAGAATGATAAAACCCTTTCTGAATTACTGAAAGCTATAAGTGATACGACTCGCCGCTCTCTTTTAACGCAGCTTTGTCAGCAAGGAACCAGCCGGGTGACTGATTTAGCTAATTATTATGATATGTCATTAAATGCAGTATCTAAGCATATAAAAATACTTGAAAAAGCCGGGCTAGTCACACGTAAAACGATTGGTAGAACCCATTGGATTGAAGCGAGCTTAGAACAAATTAGTGTCGTTGATGATTGGTTTAAAGATCTCAAATTTATCTGGGAATTACGCTTAGAAAAACTTGATGAAATATTGAATAGTGGAGAAGACAAAAATGACTGATTTAACTGTAAATGTTACTAAAATAATTCATGCTCCAATAGAAAGAGTCTTTGATGCATGGTTAAACCCAGAAACGTTATCTCAATTTATACTGCCAATGCCTGGTATGCCAGAGCCACAAGTAGAAACTGATGCGCGTGAAGGTGGAAAATTCAAAATAATCATGCAAGTTGGTGACGACAAAATTCCTCATACTGGAAGGTATATAGAAATCAATCGTCCTAATAAACTAGTGTTTACTTGGGAGTCACCGTTTTCAATAGATGGTAGTACTGTTACGCTAAAATTTAGTGTTATAGGTGAAAATAAAACCAATGTTGATCTCACTCATATCAAGTTTATTGATGAAGAACATAGAGGAAATCATGAAGGGGGTTGGGGCAATATTATAGAAAGCTTAGATGATATACTGAGCTGAGAATCAAAACACTCGGAACCAGTCGCTCCCGCTGACCGGAAAAAGCATCTGAGCTGGATCGTTACGTATCAAGAGGCTGGATCTATGGCTAAATTCGATGATGAGAAAGTTGTATTTCAAAACGTAAATGTTCCCAACCATACAACAAGAGTTGACGCTGAAAAATATAATGCTATGAAATCAGCATTTCTAAAAATTATTGCCGGCTTCAGCGCCTAGAATAACTCAAAAAGAAATTCAGGAAAAAGTTGTGGGTTTTCTACCAGAATCATTGTTTCCTGGTGGAGCAAAATCAGGTTGGTGGGCTAAGATGGTACAACTTAACTTAGAAGCTAAAGATATTGTAATTAGAGCCCACCCAAAACCATTACGGGGGTATAAGAAATGAATTACTATGATACATTCATTCTTGCAGCAGATGATTGTCCGGTAACAAAAGGTATTATTCCTGCTGTGAAAGAAGGTAATGCCAAACCAATTCACCAAATTCAGTACGAACTTATGACAGGAGCCCCCTATCAATATACGCAGGACGATATCCTGTTTATGGTGTACGCTGAACGTAACTGTATTTCAAATAATGATGCCGAAATACGGGCTGAGTTCTTCGAAAAAAGTCACCCCTGTTTACGATCCTCTGCATTACCGAAAAAATACGGTTGGGGTTTGCATTTTAATAGTGAGGGCAAAGTTGCTTTGTTTTCTAAAGATTCATCAGATTACAAATCATTTGAGAATGAGCAGAACATGGGGCTTAAGTTGGTAAAAGCGATGAGGAATAAGCGTGCTTAATTGCGTAAAAATATATAACACATTAAGCTGATCCAAGACCCTTTGCTTCATATATGCTTGTAAAGAAATTCAATTTCACTGGATTGTTAAAATTTCTGAAAGGGTTTTTGTCAGCTAATGTAAATTGTTAATGGTTTAAAATTTGGCTTACCCTATGTTTTAAAGCCGGTGTAACTTCGTTCTCAAACCAGGGGTTTTTCTTAAGCCAGAGGTTATTGCGAGGACTTGGATGTGGCAACGGTAAAATATCAGGCCAATATTCTTTCCAGGCCTGGACTGTTTTAGTCAAATTCGATTTTTTGCTTTCCCCAAGGTGCCATTGCTGCGCATATTGACCTATAACCAGAGTAAGCTGAATATTAGGCATTTGAGCTAACAAAAGATCCCGCCATGTTTCCGCACACTCTGGGCGGGGTGGTAGGTCACCGGATTTTCCTGTTCCAGGATAACAAAACCCCATCGGTAGAATGGCAATCTTTTCAGGGTTATAAAATATCTCGGGACCAATTCCCATCCACTCTCTAAGTCGTTGGCCACTAGGGTCATCGAATGGAATACCTGTTTCATGGACTTTTCTGCCTGGCGCCTGACCTGCAATGAGAATCCTGGCTTTAGGATGAACCTGGAAAA
>JAUXDP010000046.1 GCA_030618325.1 Methylococcaceae bacterium
ATATATCAGCTATCAGACCGCTAATATTATCAATTTCTTTCAGGATGCATGGCGTTATCATGTTTTTCTGGATATCGACAAAGACAGAGGAACCGGATACAAGGGTATTGACGGAGATGATACGGTTGGGGCTGAATATCTGGTGCAGGGGGGTACGCTTTATCAATATCTCGGTAGTGGCCAGGATTGGGATTGGCGGAGAATTGGGTTTGTTACCTATAGTTATTTAGGCAATCGCATTGAGATGGCAATAGCAGGAGAGATGTTGTCGGAGATACCCATAGACGGTGTTCATATCTATCTCTACGGTGATAACGAGGTACTTGATGATCGGGCTGAAATAAGCCCCATAATTATTGATGGCGATTTTTCCGATTGGGAAGGCGTTGAACCCATCGGCATCGACCTTCGGGGTGACGCAAAAGCTGGGGAAGTTGACTGGACCAAGTTGTGGGTAAAGAGTTCGCCCGAGAATCTTTATCTGAGCTATGAAACGGAAAACCCTGTCAGTTTTACCGATGCTTTTAACTCCTCTGCCTGGGGGTACCAGATTGAGCTAGATACTGATCTTAATACTTTCACGGGTTATATAGGCGTTTACGGTGACTTTAAAATGGGAGCGGATTATTTGATTCAAGGCGGAACATTGTATAGATATTCTCGAGAATCAGATCGAACTCTCCAGGGATGGAAAGCAGTTACTGGCTTACTATACAGCTACTTGGATAGGCGGCTGGAGATTGCCATTCCCTGGAGTAGCCTGGGTATGGGTGAAGAAGATTATGGCGTTGATATCATGCTCTATGGTCTTAATCCGCTTCGTCTAATAGACCAGGACGCGATTGACTTTGCTCCGGATGATAAAGCGGGTTATCGTCATTGGCGGTAAACAATTACTTTAACCCAAACCGAAACTGAATTTAAAAAAATAATTAAGCGTCTTTGCCAGTGACGAACGATTTATTCTGGTAAAGAAATTTTTACATTTAGGGGCAACTGTATTTTTGTTCTTTATTGGGGTTGCGTTAATGCTTTCGAACAATTTCATATTAATTTTGGAGATATTTCACAACGTGTCGTTACTAAAATAGAATTAAGCTGTCTATTTATGAATTCACAAACATCTACTTCAAATCAAGGAGAAATGGGGGAATTTGTTTATGCCAATGCAGATGTCCAGAAAACATTTAAGATATTGGTTGATAATATCGTTTATAACTCTCACTGCTGTCTGTTGATTGGGCCACCTGGTGTTGGAAAAACGCATCTATTGCATCGTGTAATTGACATTTTGGGCGCTTCAATTCAGCCGCTCTATTTTGAAAAATCCTATACCGATTTTGAAAATCTAATTAAGGATATGACACAAGCTCTTAGTCTTGATTTAGAACCTGGTCAGGAGCTGAAAGAATTAGAGAACTATTTCGAGAGTCTGAAAAGGGGGAGGCCGATAGCCCTGTTTTTTGACAATGTTGAGAGTTATGGAGAAGAGACATTTTCTCAACTGTTGTCATTTATTGGCATTATTAGTCACAAAAATAAAACGGCAAGCGTAATTCTTTCCAGTCAACCTGCATTTCTAGGTAATTTAAGGGCTGGTTGCTTTCAAAATAACGACGATATTGTTACTAATCGCTGTGAACTTCACCCGATACCTGCTCATGAGATAGAAAATTATGTACACCGGCGCCTGAAGCATTTGGGACTTGAAGGAAAAGTTTTATTCAGTGATGCTGCAGTTACCAAAATTGTTGATTACAGCAAAGGTATTCCGGAAAGTATCAACAGAATTTTCGATAATGCGATTTTAATCAACTCAGATTCGTCCATCAGGATCACTGGGGAATTAATTGATCAAGTGGCCTCCTGTCAGGTTTCCTCTTGGGTTGTTGAAGACCATGATGTACCGTCAGCCTCTGGTGTCAAAATAAAACAACAGGATGAGGCTGTTCTACCTACCAAAGCAGGTATTACAAAGAGTGTTCAAGATCTTCAGACAGAAGAAAAGAAAATTGTATCCGATCGTCCGGTCAAGACCACTATAGAGCGCCTGCTCGGTGTTTTGAATCTATCTAATAAAGAACCTTTAGATTCATTACCCGGAGAGAATGAGGCTCTGAAGGTAAAAGTCAATAAGAACACCTGGGATGGGCTAAATGTTTTACAGTTAATACCTTTTATGCTACTCATTATCGCCATAGCTTTATTAAGCTACAGTGTCCAGATAAAGCGGGAGTATCAGTCCAAATCATCTGGTCAATCAATCAACGGATATGTTACAAAGTCAGAACTCTCTGCAGGTAAACAAGACGCAGAAACTTCTGACTTGTTAGGTTTCAGGACACCTGATATTGATCCTGCAGTTAAAGAAAGTATGGTTCTTGATGGACAAGAAAATAGAAATTCGCAAACTCTCTCGGAGTTACATTTTAAAAATGGAGATGGGGTCTTGGGGGAAACGCTTCTTTCAGAGCGGCAAAAAAGTGTAGAGAAAAAATCGGGCTTTACCACTAAATCTGAGCAGCTTGGTATAAAGGAAATTGAAAAAAGGGAAGGAAATGTAGATTATGGGCTTTCCATATTGATTAGTGCCAGTAAAAAAGGTTATGCAAAAGCGGTAGATCAATTATTAGAATATGGTTATGAAGTTAATGCTCGAAACGAAGATGGCGATACGGCATTGATTGGAGCGGTTAGCAACAACCACCTTGAAGTTGTGCAAGTGCTTTTAGAGCGAGGGGCAGATTTTTCGATTGCGAATAACTTGGGCGTTACTCCCATGCCTTCAGCGATCCATAACCAGAATATTCCAATTATTGAAACCTTATTAAATGCCGGCGCCAATCCTCATAACGTTGATGAAAGAAATCGTACGATACTAATGGTCGCTGCCGAAAATGATGGAAGTTTAGAGCTGGTTGAAAGGTTATTAAAGTTTGGTGTTAATATCAATGCGACCCGTCTTGATGGCCGAACTGCCCTGATGAACGCCGCAGAGAAAGGTAATGAAGACATTGTAAAGATTCTACTTAATAGGGGTGTAGATGTCACCATGATTGATAAAAATGGTGATTCGGCTGCTGAGATAGCCAAGAAGGCAGGGTTTGTTTATCTAGCTAAATTGATCAGTACCCAGGGAACAAAAGGTTCAAATAATTAAAGTCTCTCATCCGAACTCCCTGAGATTCTTAAAGTGTACCAAAGGTTTTCAATGGTTCTCGCCATCATTATATACTTGCAAAACATTCCTTTATCTTCATCTTTTTAAAAAGAATCATTATTAACCAAGTACCCGATAGATATATTGCTGAGGGTGTCGGTACAGATGTCATTGACATATAGTTGACTTCTTCATTCCAGTAAGATGGAAGTTTATCCCAAGGGTTAGGGTGTGAATCATCTGTGACAAAAGCATATCCAATATTTCTATCACGAGCTAAATCGAGAGCAGCCTGCATATCCGTTACACCCTCTGCTGAGTACACCAGAGATCCTAATCTATCCAAAGGATAATTGCTAATATAGGAATCTGGGGTATATGTATACCAGTTTGAAAAGCTACCTTCATAAATAACGTTTACATCTGCCCAGTTTAAATATATTTCTGGGGCATTTGTACCGTGATTAAAAACCACAAAATCAAGTGTTGGAGTGTCAGCACTATTTTTTACAAAATCGTAAAGTTTCCGGTAGTAATTGAGAAAGGAACTATCGCTAGAAATGCTAACTTCATCAAAAAATATGCCTGTAACCGTGTAATTTTCTGTATTAAAGTCACGATTATATTTCAGGATATCTGCTTTGACATCGTTAATATCGCGATTTCCATAATTTGTAGATACATATCCGATAATATTAGCACTGCCCTTAGCAAGATCTGTGAGACCTTGATGATAATCAATATTAGGACTCCCAATTAATCCCGGGCCATTATCAGGGTTAATGATCGTAGTAATGTTGATATCTTTACTGGCAGAGCCAATTTCATTCCAAATGTATGATTCTGGAGCGTACCAGTTTGGATAGTTATAAAGTGGGTAGAGTGCGTTTAACTTTGCTGCTGTAGCTTGCTGAGTTAAAGATACAAATGATAAAAACCCTAAACCTACCAAAACAAATATCTCTTTCATTATTTTTCCTCCTACTATAAATATAGTGCAAAATAACAAAACCGTATTCTGATGCTTGCCTATCCTCGCTAAGATGAATTTAAGGTCAGTACAGAAGTTAACTAAGTGAAATAGAAATAGGACTTAAGTCTGAGATGGTGTAATTGCTAGAGTAATAAAAAATTTGCCATTTTTGCGGGTTTGCATGGCCTGGAATTTAATCAACTGTTTATTATCTCTTTAGGATTTCAATTCCTCTGTATGTTGTGTTGTCAGAATTTAGATCAAAAGGACTGGATATTCCCCTGTTATTTTAATCGAAAGATAATCAAGTGCCAGAATTTTTAGGCTGTATAAGGGATTGTTAGTCTAAACAGGCGCAAAAAATGTATAATTTCTTTCTGTTTTTTTTGTTTGATAGGGAGTTTTAAAGGCGATTTCGCAGTAGACAGCTTCCACCGCAAGTTCGCAAAAAAACATGTTAAAAATAGACTTGATTTCCCATGTTTGGTTAGAAAATAATTGTCGGGCAGCGAATGCCACAAATAAGGTATGCTAGGGATGAAGCATGGATAAATATTTGGCATCAAGTGAATTTATAGACTGGCATAATCCTTTAGTTGCGGCAAAAGCAGAACAACTGCGAGCTTTGAATAGTCATGAAGAAGTAGTGAAAAGCTGCTTTGAGTATGTTCGTGATGAAATCGAACATAGTGGGGACTATCAGAAAAATCCAGTAACATGCAGGGCATCAGAGGTACTTGAGCACAAAACGGGGTATTGCTATGCAAAGAGTCATTTGTTAGCGGCCCTCTTAAGAGCAAATGGAATTCCAACAGGTCTTTGTTATCAAAGACTAACCATTGAGAATAATCAGGCTCCATTTTGTCTGCATGGTCTCAATGCAGTATATCTCCATGATTTTGGTTGGTATCGTGTTGATGCGAGGGGCAATAAGGTAGGAGTTGTAGAAGCACAATTCACTCCGCCAGTAGAAACACTCGCATTTCCAATTAATATTGAAGGTGAGGCAGATTTACCGGAAATATGGGTCGAGCCTTTACCAGAGGTTATTAGAGTGCTTACATCCTGTGTAAACATTCAAGAGGTGGCAAATAATTTACCGGATATTGAGTTAATTATTTAGGGCAAAAGTATTCCTTATTGGGAGGTTTTAGAAATAAAGAGTTGTGGAATTGAAAAAAAAACGGTGAAATAGACACCTTAAGAAAAGATTAATAACGAGACAAAGACACTTAAAGAATATATGAAATATTATCAAGCAAAGCACTCCATTGTTTATCAACTACTAAAAACTGTTTTTGCTATTTATTTCGTAATTGTAGTCCTGTTAACTGCTTTATATTTTGTAATAGAGTATCAAACCACTAAAAATAACATCAGAGATGAGCTTGAATTAATAGCCAAAAGTTTTAAGCCGGATCTTAAAAGTGCTTTGCAAGTGCCTGATAATCAGAGAGTGCAGGCTATAGGTCAGAATATTCTAAATTTATCCAGTGTTGTAAGTGTTCACGTTGTCGATGCTAGTGGCAATAGTTTATATGTAGAAGGGAAAGATGTAGCATCATCTGACACCGCACTTTTTTTTCATGAATTTATTATTGACAAGCCTTTAAGTAATGAGAGGGTTCATCTGGCGAAAGTAAAGATTTATTCTGATTCTGATGTGGTTTGGAGTAGGGTTAAATCGTGGGCTTTTATAGCTTTCTTGGTCGGGGTGAGTCTCCTGATGTATGCTTTGCTAGTTTGGGCGCTCAAAAAACTCATCCACAAACCCATGCAAAAATTGATCGATGATCTTGAAACTATTGGGTTAGAAAATATACACAAGAATGGAGTTGATCTACATACCGAGAGCGATAATGAATTTAAGGCTGTTGAAGCGGCGTGTAATCAAATGTTGAGGAAACTTGAGCTGGATAAACAGGATTTATTAAAAGTCGAGTATAACTACCAAAATATTTTGGAGAAAGAAGTCAGTGAACGGACACAGGAGCTGGAATTGAGTAATAAACAACTCAATACCTTAGCTGCAACTGATCCTCTCACACAAATCCGAAATAGACGCAGTTTTTTTGATATTGCGGGAAAATATTATTCCATAGCCATTCGCACCAAAGAAGCACTAGCTGTAATGATGATTGATCTTGATCATTTTAAATCAGTGAATGATAAATATGGCCATGCTTCAGGCGATAAGGCATTAAAGGAATTTACACGTATTGTAAAAAAGCAGCTTAGGGAAAGTGATTTGTTTGCCCGTTATGGTGGCGAAGAATTTGTGGTTGTTCTGGCGAATACAGGAATTGAGGGTGCTGAGAAGCTCGCTGATAAAATACGCCATGCAATAGAAACTAATTATTTAGTCACTGAAAAGGGCGAAATCCAGATTACCGTTAGTATTGGTGTTGCTGAGTTAGACAAGCAAGATGCAAGCTTGGAGGATATATTGTCTCGGGCAGATAAAGGCCTTTATTTGGCCAAAGAAAATGGACGAAATCGAATTGAGAAAATGATGGCATCGAAAAGTTAGGCCATTCTTCGTGATTGACTGTTAGTTTATGGAAATTGAATATGTCACAATCTAATGCGAATCAACCTGATCTCGACTGGAGTCAAGTTCGGGAAACAGTAAAATTGTTAACGCTTTCAGCTACTCAGGTTCAAGGAAGTATTATTGAAGGAGATGAGTCAGTAACAGCACTAACTGAGTCTTTTACTTCAATAGTGGATCATTTGGCCGGTATCAACGACCAGTTGCAATTGCTGGAACAAAGTGAGCCGAGAAACTTGGCGTTAGGTCACTGTGCAGCAACATCAGAAAAAATTCAGACTTCTATAATTGCATTTCAATTTTATGATCGGTTACAACAGTGTTTACAGCACGTTACTCAATGTTTAACTGGCTTGTCTGATATCGTTGAAAGCTCTGAAAGGCTTTATAATCCTCGAGAGTGGAAAAAATTACAAGAACAAATCAGAACTGCATATACTATGGAGTCAGAAAAAGCATTGTTTGATGCTATTTTGAAGGGAAAAAGTATTGAAGAGGCTCTAAAAATTGCTGCGGCAATTGAGACCACAACCAAGGGTGATGATGAAGATATTGAACTTTTCTAGACTTAATGAAGTTAATTAACATAATTCCGCTAGCTGCGGTTGTACTCCTATCTGCCTGTACGAGGCATATTCCAGGCGATAATAAGTCTGCTCCAGTTTATTCAAGCCAGCAAGAAAAAGAGTCAGAAATGTACCCCAAAACTGATTCTCATCAAGAGCAGGAAGTTGAAACATTCCCTTATCAAAAGCACTCAGAAGGCGAAGATAAGCAGTTTTTCACACCGGAAAAACCTCTTGCACCCGCTATAGTTGCGTTACTATCGCAAGCAGATAAGAATTATAAAGCTGGTGAATATGGACTGGCTGTTGCCACTATAGAACGAGCCCTTAGAATTGAGCCCAGAAATGCTACCTTAGTCTACAAATTAGCATCCGTTCGTTTAAGGCAAAGTAAACCTAGATTGGCTGAAGACCTTGCAAAGAAGGCATCGTTACTTGCGGGAAACAACACCATGATTAAACAACGCTCATGGCTACTAATTGCCGAAGCAAGACGCTTGCAGGGTAACCAGTTAGGTGCAAAAGAAGCGAAACAAAAGGCTGCCAATTATTGATCTTTTATCCCTATATACGCGCTAAAAAACCTGTTCAAGATCTAACTGCGCCACTGCCAGTTGTGTTTGGGCGGTGCTTGAAATCCTCATTTACTTCGTAACGATCTTGAGCAGGTTCTAATAATCAGATGGCACTAAAGTTACTTGGATTTTTATATCATCCTGATCCATTGTTATCCATTGTTTTTTACTGAGATAGCCCTCTTTGCTGACCTCAACATTATAGTCGCCAGGGGTCAAAATCATACCCCTCTGATAGGGTTTATCAACATTCAAAATTCGTACTTGGGCTGTTGCAGGGTTTGTATAAATGGTAAGTTTGTGGTCGTCATTACCCGTTTCAGTTAAATTGCTGGCAGGCAATTTAGTATTTATTCTAGTGTCAGGCTCAACAAAATTTGTTTCAATGATGGGGTTTAGTTGAGGTTGTAACATCTCTTGTACCGGTTGAGAATTCGGTAGGCTGCTGGAAGTTTGGATTGGCTCTGGGACAAAATAAAAGTCGCCACGAAGGGATGATGTTTCCCACGGTGTCTGCCTTCCTTTTGAATCTTCTTCCACTCCGACTCTGACACGTTTAAAAACCTGTTCAATGGACAAGCCAGTTTGCATCATATATTTTAATAGATGTTTAGTATAGGGGCTGTTTCTCCCTTCACCATCCATTGCTACATTCCCTGGTCCGGTAGAATAGGCGATAAGAGTTCCCGAGCCGCCCTCCATACGAGCCAAACCCTTTGCTGCTGAGCGAAAACTTCGAGCAAAGGGGTTATCACGGCAAGCATCTAATACGACAATATTCAGTGGGTTTTCAGCATCTTCCAAGGCACGCAATACTAGATCTGCTTCAACAGATTCGTCAGGAACCTCAAATTCGGATTGAATTTCTGCTCCTATAGGTATCAGATAGTTTTTACCTGATACCTGCATGCCATGACCGGCATAGAAAAAGATACCAGCCCCACCTTTGGCCTTTAATTTTTTGCCAAATTCACGGATGGCGCCACGCATTTGTTTACGTGTCAAATTATCTCTATGAAGTACTTCAAAACCAAGTAGCTCAAGATTTTTAGCAATATCAGCTGCATCGTTAGCAGGATTAGTCAACGGTGATGAGGTATAGCTGGAATTACCGATGATTAATGCTGTCTTCGGACCTGCATTTGCTGTTAATGCCAGAAAAAATAGTAAGAGTAATTGGGCTAAATATTTCATAGATACTAATCTCCTCGAGCGAAGAACTGCCGCCAGAGAATGTTTATATTTAAATAAAGTTCCTTCTGGCTTTGCCCAACGGAAGAATATCGGACCATTGGCCAACCATTTCACCATCAATGGTAAACATTTTAAATTCCAGTTTAAAATAAGCGAGTTCTTCTCCTCCTGATCCATATTGGCGAGTAGATGATAGCTCGGTATTGACAACATAATCGAAAGCAGTAGCTGACTTGTCCATCAGTCGGACTAGACCTGAGCCTAATATGGTTTCGGTTATCCGATCATAAATATCTTGAATACGAATGCTTTCATTGTCGGTATTATTGCGCATTCTGCCAACAACCAAACGAGGACGTTTTCGTCCCCATTTTTGGACTAGTTTGGAAGACATCATTTTATTGGTGACTTTTTCTGCAAAAGCAGTGTAATCAGCCATCGTAAGTTCAGCTTGTAAATGTGCTCGACTGGATTCATCAAGAATTGCAACTCTAGATTGAGTTCCAAATTGTTGTTGTGCGCAACTAGTCATTAATAAAGCACAGGTTCCTAATGTAATTAACTTTTTCATGTTTTTTACCTTAATAATTATTCGTAGTGTTTGGGAGTTCTTGTTTTCTTTTACTTGAATTGCACTCGATCTCTCATGGATCTAGGGCAAATCGGGGGCAAAGGTGGCGGGCAAGGCACCATTTCTTTAGATTCCCTTTCCTGTCTATCAGATTCAATATACAAGTCATCAGGAAAACGAACTGTGAATTGTATAGAATAAGCATCTTCAGATTTGCCCACACTCTGAAAACTTTTAATTTTTCGAGGAGTCAAAACAAAGCGGTGCCAGACATGACCTACATCAATAGGGAAGCCTTGCTTGTCTCGCCAGACAATTTTGTATTCCAGACTATAGCGATTATCAGTTAGGTTTTGTACGTCAATTCCTGCCTTGGGGAGCAAACCTACCTGAGCAACTTTTACATTAGTGATTAAGATATTATTGACCAAATCCGTATGGCCCAAAATAAGTGTCGCTCTAGGATGAGTGTCATCGATAGTTCTTTGTGCCAAGTATTGCATGTTGGCCCCTCTTTTTGCACTGCAACCTACTGCCAATAAACATATCAGTGCTAATAATAAATTTTTTCTGATCATCTCATTTATATCCATAATTTTTTATTGATTTGAGCATAGATGGCATTTTCTATGCTGCGGGCATAAATAAAGTTATGCGATTTTTTGTTTAGTGTAACGTCTTGTTTTGCTAAAACACGTCCCTTCCTATCGTAACTAACGATAGTGATTTTTTTTAATCTTTTGGAAACATACAATCGTGCAGCAGAGATTTTTTTGGGCAGAGTCATCCAGGATCTCATGTCGGGGTTAGCAATACTTTCTCTGAATACCTTGCCTACCATTCCTATTCCTCCCAGTTGGCCCCAAAGCAGGTTTTCACCAATATTACGGCCAATTGAAGCTATTACTTTCGCATGCTCTATGGGTAGCATATCCAGTTGATGTCTAAGCGTAATTGCTTCGATATCTGCTATGGGAGATAGGGTTGCCAAAACTTTTCTTCCAGCTTTTATTTGTATGGTTTTAACTGATGATTTAACGGGTTCAAAAAGTGGGGTCTTAACCATCACAAGTCCACCAGCGATAGCTATATTAAATGAAAGCGTCTTTTTTTCAGGTGCGAAGCCATCGGCAACTATTATATGAACAAGGCGTTTATTTCTGGGTGGCTGTTTACTAGTTGCTTTTATTGCCTTTTTGATAACTTTGCTTTTTGGATTAAGTTTTAGTGCTTTTTTATATGAGATTCGTGCGTTGTCTCGCAACGAAACATCTTCATAACTGTCAAATTCCTGGATTATGCCAGCTAAATAAAAGCCGAATGGGTTGATGTAGGCGCTTGGAACACTGTTGGCTTTTGACTCGTAGCGTTTGTATTGGTTAAAAATTATATCGAAAGCTGCTGGAGCATAAGACATGGTTTTTTTGTTTTCTTTAGATTGTTTCTGATCCGTGACTTCCTTTTCTATTTCCTCCATTCCCTTTTCAAATTCTTTTTTCTCTATATTTTGCCAGTCAATAGCTCTTCGTGTGACGTTATAGGCTTTTCTTTCACCATTAAGTAGATAGGCGATTGATTTATAATTGAGCATAAGAATTCGCTCATAGGGTTCACCCTTGTATTCGGTTAGGTCTCCCATGCCACTCACTATGCTTACTAGTTCACGACCATATTTCATTGCAGCATCTTCAGCAATGGAACGATCCATGAGCTGTTTTAAATGGTTTTCAGCTGTTGCAAAATCTTCAATTGCATCCGAAGTATGTCCTGTGTCTACGGATAAAACGCCAGCTTCAACTGAGTTAAGGAAGTTAGTGCCATCATCTTTAATACGTAATTGTTCCGATTCGTAGGCAAGTTTCATATCACCGGTGGCTATATAATTTCTTATCGGAAGAAATTCTTCAGAATAGCCGTAGTAGTTGATTTCGTAGGGTATTTTCCCCTTGCTTGCTTGATGAATAGTCTGGGATGAGGACGTAGCAGGAGAAGGAAGTGGTTTAGAGCTAGATGGGGATTTAGGAATATGCTTGTTAATTTGTTTCAAGCCTTGGTTAAGCGCTTTAAAAAAATCAGCTGCCAAGGCTTGTTTTTCTGGTACAAGGGCAGCACTTGAAACAAGCAAAATCACTATGGCTTTTAAGGTTTTATTATTGTTTTTTTTCATTATCATCCTTTCGAAAAACATATTGTTAAAAGTTTGGTGTATTAACTTTAACTACAGGTTGTTGCACCGCAGATTGTTGTGGTTCACGTAATATATCGCCGCGTTGAACTTCTGCACCACTAAGCACACTGGCTTTGGCCCTAGATGTCTCAACAGTAACTAATTTTAATTCAGCAACTTTTGTTTCTGCGGAGCCAAACGAAATTCCAGTATCAGGGTCAATTAATTCCTGGCCAGGGCGCATGACATTAAAGATATCACCAGTTTTTAAACCGCCATCCAGGCCTCTATTAACATAGACGCTACCATCAGGAAGTGTAGCCATAATTTTAATGGGATAAATACGACGAACAATTTTACTGACCATTAAGTTAGTAAACTCATCGATTAGATTGCTATAGGTATTAGCAGATTGATTTTTATTGTATTTATCCAGTTTTTTATTGATGCGTATTTTATCGGCAGCCAGTAGTTTGCCAGTGTGACTATCAACGATACGTAAGGTTGCTTCGACTATGCCGTAGTGACGTGTTTGGATTTTATCTACATAAGCGATTTGTTTACTTTCAGAAGTTACCGAGAATTTATCAACCGCTGTGAGTACCAGGTAGTCTGCACCGATTAGTTCTTTAAGATGGGGTTCGATCTCATCACCACCCATTAAAGCAGTAAAGTTCTTTTCGTCCAAAACCTGATCAATTTCATGTCGTTCCAGAACATCAAAACGATTGGTATTGGTCAGTTTGATCATTAAGTCATTTTTGACCCTCGGATAGTCATCGATAGATAGAAAGATATAATTGTTATTGGCATTAAAATGAACTTTACCAACAGCAATAGTTAGTTTGCCATCTTTGGATGATCTTTCGATCGGTTTATTTGCTTGTAGAGCTGTATTTGCCTGTTGATCTTTGATTTCAAGCAAGTCTCCAACTTGTACATCACCATCAATAATTTCGACAACAGAAATGGTGTCTTGCACAGAAGTTAGTTTGATATTGCCGGCAGGTGTTTTAATACGGCCAATGGTAACGCCGCTGGGGTCCTGGATTTCTTTACCTTCTCTGGTAATCTTGAAAGTGCTTTCTGCCGTATAACCATCATTACTGCCACGGTTAATTACCAATGGATTGGCGCTAACGATTTTTGCAGGTGAGACAATGTTGAGAATTTTTTGGGCAGCTAAAGCGCCAACATGATCAAAGGTTGAGTATTCATCACGTGTCGATTCACGGCCTTCAAACACCGATTCACTCACTTTGGTTCTAAAGCTTGATGTCCCGGCAATCATACCCGTTTCAGTATTAATGACTCTTAAGCGGAGACGTGCATCAGAAACGTGTTTGGTAATTTTCTTATCGGTCTGACTATAAGGAATGGCAGTGCTTTTGATTTTTTCATCAGCTTTTTCCAGAACCGCGAAAACCAAGAAGTCAGCACCGATGGTAGTTCCTAGGTTTTGATACTCTTTGACGATATCGTTATGGTCCGCCAAAATGCCTGTCCATTTCACTGCATATCCGCTGACATCAGGAAGATTTTCAGTTGCAGCATTCAATGTCCTATCCAGGAAAGACTCTTTGTCACCTTTACCGAATT
This sequence comes from Methylococcaceae bacterium, assembly GCA_030618325.1. GTDB lineage: Bacteria > Pseudomonadota > Gammaproteobacteria > Methylococcales > Methylomonadaceae > JALSJK01. The sequence goes on from JAUXDP010000046.1 coordinate 13,357, forward strand.
GTTGTTCATTAATGATTTTCCGTAACGCGGTTCTCTCCAGAACATTAAAGCGATTGCTTTTTTGTAAATGCTCAATAACTCTTGCAGCAAGATCCTCAGGAAGACCCATACGCTGCTGAACGGCACGGTCAGGGAAAAAATCGGTAGTACCAAGTACGGCAATTTTAATTTGTCCCTGCTGTTTTTTGGCAAAGCCAAGAGAGTCACTGGCGGTTTTTTCTTCGGTTTTTTCTCCACAAGCACTGATAGCAAGTCCAAAAAAAATCAGAAAAATAAACTTAAGAAAATGGTGTAGGGTTTGTTGTTTCATTGTAGTCCTTGGCGACAAAATTAATAAACAGTAGTCATGATTAAGTTTTCTGAAAATTATTCGGGTTTACGTAACACATTTCCTGCTTGCATGGGAAAACCTTGCGGGTCTGATTCTGAAATAATTTTGGCGTAGGTGATTTTGGGAAGAATACGAGTGATCTTTACGGTGCCAATGAATTCTTCACTTGAACCTAATGACTCACCAGTATCCGGGTCTACTAATGCTTCACCGGCAAAATAGACATTGAGGGTTTCACCAACTTTAATCCCACCATCTTTGCCACGGTTTAGAATGACCTCATTGGTACGAAGTCGTTTGACCACTTTCATTGGATAAACTTGAGCTACAAACTGATTGGCTAGTTGTGCTGCAATTCCTTTTGCCATTTTAGAAAAATAGATGCTACTGGGTGCTCCGGTGTTGGCATTGACAATCGATTGTTTGGTAGCAAAGGTGCTTTTAAGAAAAAATGTAGTAACGATCTGACCGCTAGTGCTATCTATCATTTGTGCATTTACAACGAGTACTCCCCAGTCTTTGCGTTTGAACTTATTATCGAAGTTTGGCAGCGCCGTGTGTTTCCTATAAAATTTGAAGTCCTGGACAGTCGGTAAAATCAGATAATTAGCGTTATTAAGGTTGCCAGAACTAGCGGCATCGCCTTTAGCAAGGTCAGAGTTAGCAAAGTCTTGTTCATCAAGAACCGCTTTCAACGTTTGTTTGTCGCGGCTTAGTACACGAAATTTTCGCGTTGCTCTGAACGAATTTTCCATTTCTGAGCGAATAATATCGGTATCAAGGCGCCTAATTAAACCCTGGTTTACCGTATCACCAATAATAGGTTCTTTGATTGCAACCGCAGGCTGAATAGATTTAGCAAATAAGTTACATGAAAATAATAAACTTAATATAATTAATGTAATGCGTGTCATTTTTTCTCCTAAGCCTGAGTTATTATTGGTTTTTTCCGTCGGTATTATATATTAAATCAATCTTT
>JAUXDP010000278.1 GCA_030618325.1 Methylococcaceae bacterium
AGGCAGGGGTGAAGCCAATCATGTAGCCGTAGATACCACCTTCAATTATCACAGACTCTAAACACCAACTATAACTTCGATAAACAGCTAATAAATGTTTTGCTTTATTTTCTGGTTGCCAAAAATAAAATGCCTCACGCTTAGATTGCTTTTGTCCAACTTCCTGTATTTTTTTCCTTTGCACCGCTAAAAGAGGTAATACTCGCATTGCTAAACGCAAAGCAAATAACACGCATTTATCTCTCGGCACATTTTGTAACCGCGCTTGAATTTCCTCTCTATCTAATTTCATAACCTTAAGAATTTACTCCCAATTAAAAGTAAAAGGCTTATGCCGCTCTCTGCTACGCATATTCTCTACTTCTTCATTGGTAAACCCGCTTGCTTCAGGATGAAGCGTACGCCAACGTTGATAGGCATTAAAAATTCCTTTACCAGAACTAAACGCGCGGCTATAGCGCTCAAGCGACACAATGACAGCAACTGGCTTTCCGTGTCGTGTAATTTGAATATCCTGACCATTTTCAACATCATGCACTATTTCTGGCAGGTGATTTTTCAAATGTGATATCGTTACTTTAGTCATAATGAACCTTTCAACGGATAGAATAGCTCCGAGATATGAGTATTCTGGGATATTTTTTAAACAGCGTAGAGTATTAGCGGAATTAGTTACTCTCCTTTTCAAACATCTTCTTCAACACTGCCAGGGTCATCATACAATCGCCCAGGGCACGGTGAGCATTTTTGATTTCAATACCTTGTTGTCTGGCGGCATTGGTTAGTTTTTGCCATTTATAGTTGCCTCGTGAATAATTCCATTCGCCCCTAAATTTGGCATAGTCAAGCATTACACAAATAGGTTTGAATTTGATCATTTCTAAACCATGAATTTTACAGGTTTGTTGGATGATCCGAGTATCGTATTCAGCGTTATAGATCGCGACATTACGACCTGCCAGTATTTTTCTTACACATTCATAAGCATCATGCCAGCTATCAGCATTTTCCACATCAGTATTTGAAATTCCATGTATTCGTTCCGCATCTTGGGGAATGCGACATTTAGGTTTAATCAAGCTGTCAAACAAAGTGTTTCCATGCTTGTCGATAATCGACAGCTCCACAATTTCTGCCCGCTCATCTAATCCTGTTGTTTCTGTATCCAAAACAACAAAGTCACTTTCAAAATCAATCATTACACTGGAATACTGAAGGTTTTAGGTGGGTCATAGCTGTATTTGGTAATTTTTATAAATTATTATTGATCTAGATATTTTCTTCAATCCAGTTCGTCCATGCGCTAAAGTTATTGCCTTTGGTCGTCGAGAGTTCTATTACTTGTATGTCCGGATTCACTTGTCTGGCATATTGAATGCAGCGTTCTACATCGAAGTCCACATAGGGCAGCAAATCTGTTTTGTTGATAATCATTAAATCCGCAGCATGAAACATATCGGGATATTTAAGCGGTTTGTCATCGCCCTCGGTTACCGACAACACGACGACTTTACGCGCCTCGCCCAAATCGAATGAAGAGGGACATACTAGGTTTCCGACGTTTTCGATAGCCAGCAGACTGTGATCTCCCAATTCCAATTCCATTACTGCATGTCCGATACCGTGAGCATCCAGATGACAGGCTTTTCCGGTATTAATTTGCAATGCGGGAGCGCCGGTGGCGCGAATCCGGTTGGCATCATGTTCGGTCTGCTGATCGCCTTCTATAACAGCAATTGGGATCCGGCCTTGCAGTGTCTTTATCGTTTCAACTAACAGGGTTGTTTTACCTGCGCCGGGGCTAGACATCAGATTCAAAGTAAATATATGATGCTGCTTGAAATAATCTCTATTTTGCTCGGCATAGCGGTTATTCTTACTCAGAATATCCTGTTCAACCTGCACCAGTCTTTCCGCATAATGATCATGCTGCTGATGTGAATGGTCGTGGTGATGGCTATGTTTTGCTGTTTGCTCAGGCTGGCCGCAGCCGCAGATTCCGCACATGGTAATACCTCTCATTAAAGACGGTAAAAAGATGTCGGGTTACGGCACCTAAAATCATATGATGATTAAAATATCTGTGAGATGCACCTAACCCAACCTACATTTTATTCGTGTAGCTTTTTGTATCGCTAGATAACTATTAAATCCTTAATTTTCATTTCATTGCCCTGGGTCACGACAACGCCGGGGCTACCACAGACGATACAAGGGTCATGCAGCGTTTCCAGCGGAACTGTTTGACCGCAATGCTTACATGTACCTAAACCCTGCGTTTGTTTAATTTCCAGCACTGCATTTTCAGCCAGGGTGTTTTTCATTACTACATCAAAGCCAAAACGCAACGCATCCGGTTCCACACAGGAAAGCATACCGATTTCCAGACAGACTTTTTTTACTTGCTTGAAACCTTGGGATTTTGCATTTTCCTCAAGGATTTCCAGTACATTTTCAAGCAGCGATATTTCGTGCATTACGTGAAATTTCCATCCACCTATCCAATGACGGATTACTCAATAGTCGCACGGCAAAATCGCAAGCAAGCTGTAAATTTTGTTTGGCTCCAACACTCAGATCCTCGCCTAATTCAAATTGTTCCGCTTTTATGCTCAGCAAAAAACAAGGTGGTGGAGTTTCTTTTTTAATTGCCTGATAAACCTGCAGCACTGCCTCAGGACTCATAGCATGCGTCGTATAACTAAGGTCACGCTCTGGCTTTAATTGATTCAATTCAAATGGAGTAGCGCAGGATACTGAAGCATCTACGAACAAAACCATATGCCTTTGTTCCAGATCCAGTGCATGTTCAATCTGCAACTGAAAATCAGTTAAAAACTCAATCTGATTCAGTTTAATTGCTGTATTTTTTTGTAAAGTATCCAATAACTCGGGGCCAAGCGCATCGTCACCGCGACTTGGGTTACCATAACCGAAAACTAAAACGGATTTAACCATCAATCTATAGCCCGCTCAATTTTGCCATCGCTGTGCTTAATTAGTTTATCAACCAGTTTGCCTTCTGCATCGACTAAATCCAGTTGCAGTGGCATTTTTCCGACGGCATGGGTTGCGCAGGATAAACAGGGATCATAAGCGCGTATTGCTACCTCCAAATTATTCAACAGGGGTTCCGTCAACTCAGTGCCAGATAAATATTCAGCGGCAACTTGCCTTACCGACTCATTCATACCCTGATTGTTACTGGTGGTAGAAACTATCAGATTGGCTTTGGTAACAATATCATTTTCATCAACTTGATAATGATGAAACAAGGTACCACGCGGCGCTTCTATCACACCGATGCCTTCCAGGCGTTTCTCTCCTTGAGCGACTAGATCCTTACCCATAATATCGGCGTCATTCAGCAATTCCTTAATCGACTCAGCACAGTGTAACGCTTCTATCAAACGCGCCCAATGAAAAGCCAGAGTGCTATGTACCATCGCTTCACCACTATGGGCCTTGAATTCTTGTCTAGCTGATTCAGCTTTCGGTGTGCTGATAAAATCACAGTTATTCACCCGGGCTAAAGGCCCAACCCGATACCAACCCTGTTCTTTCCCCAAGGATAATAAATAAGGAAACTTCATATAGGTCCAGGACTTGACCTCCTCATGGATAGTGTCGTTATAGTGACAGTAATCCACATGATCCATAATAGTCTCACCCCTTTCATTTTTAGCCCTAAGTCCTCCATGATAAAGCTCCAATCCGCCATCAGGCCGGGTCAAACTCATGTAGTTGGTCCGGATCGTCGCAAAGTCATCGTAATATGGAAGATTAGAACAATGTACTTTCTTGATCAGTGCGACTGCAGCTTCAGACCATTGAATGATCTGGTCAATATCTTCCAATAAATAATCGCGTTGTTCTCTGCTCAGGGATTTATTCATACCTCCGGGTATCGCGCCTGTGCCGTGGATACGCTTACCACTAATCATGCGGATCACTTCCTGTCCGTATTTACGTAACTTGACACCCTGAAGACCAATCTCGGTATGCTCCTGCAATACCGCAATAATATTTCGTTTGCTCACCTCGCTTTCAAAGCCAAACAATAGATCGGGACTGGCCAGGTGAAAGAAGTG
>JAUXDP010000057.1 GCA_030618325.1 Methylococcaceae bacterium
AATATACAAATAATTTAGAAACACAAATTGTAGGTCAGATTGCTATTATTAAATCTATGACTTATGAAGAAAAAATGGATCCAAGTCTATTAGACAACTCACGATTACAGAGGGTTGCAAATGGAAGTGGTCAAGAAATTAAAGATATACATTTATTGTTGAAGCAATATAAAATGATGAAAAAAATGATGTTGAAATTTAAGGGAAAGCCTAATGGAAAAGAACCCCCTCCTGCTATAGCAGTAAAAATGCCAATTCCTGAACGCCCTGTTTATACAGATGCAATTGCCCGAAAACGGAGTGCTTAAAATGTCTAACAATTGCTTGCAGCTGACCGTAAAAAGCGTCACGGATTTTGCGAAGAGAAAAAGCCGCAAAAACCGCGCCCCTTTTTACGTCAGCTGAAGCAGGCGTTACACCGCTTTATAAAATCAATTGGTTACAATCAAGGTATGACTGGAAAAAGTAATAATAGAGGTGCCCTTATTTAGTTAACCAGCAATCAATCACTTTTCGTGTGATTTCAAATGGTTTTGGCAATACTTTCTCAGCCTTGGTTTACAAATAGTCTGCTGCCTATGCTCTCTTAATTAATTTAACAATAAATAGAAGTACAGCAGCCCCTACAGTTGCGGTTAATATAGAACCGATCAACCCTCCTCCTGCAGCAATACCCAAAAGACTAAAAATATAGCCTCCCAAAACCGCACCTAGTATGCCAACAACGATATTGCCAAGCAGCCCAAAACCACCACCTTTCATTAAAGTCCCAGCCAACCAGCCAGCTGCGGCACCAATTGCTAAAAATATCACTAACGCTGTTATATCCATCATGTCACCTCATGCTGTTTTCACATTCTAATTTTAATTTTATATTGGGCCAAAGCAATGTTTAGAAATAATTACTTATATTGCCCGAACTCCTGTAAAATTTTCCTAAATTACATTCAGGTAACTGGTAGTGAATAATCCACCCGATTTTTGTTAGTTTTCGAGAAGTAACCTGGGCACATAGCAAGCTATGAAACCTAAGTTACAATATCAAATAAGACAATCAAAATGAATCGATTATATTTGACCAGCTACCTTGGGTTTTGCTTTATATTTATTAATCGTCTATTTTATTTTTTAATTCTGTCGCTTTGTCCTTTGTAGCCTCTTCCGCTTCTTCAGCACGATTATTTGCCTTTTTGGCTAAACACTCCGCGTCACTTTCCATGCAAACTGCCTCTCCCAAACGATTCATTTTCTCTGAAGTAGCTCGCTGAAGATCATTGGCTTTATCTTGTACCTTTTCTCCCATAGTTTCAACGGCAAAAGAAGTTGTCGATAAGGAAAGGGATGCGAGTGTAACTAACAAAAATAAATTTTTCATGGTATTCTCCAAATTTTATAACCAAATTATTTCAGTAATTTAGGTCTATCTTGCAAAAAAGTTAACTGGCCGAGGCAAATTTTTGCTACGGTCGTAATTTCCCAACTTAAGAAAATACACTTTTAATCGAATCGGTAAGGTTATCCCAACCTTCTTCTAGTTGACCAGCCATTTCATCCCATCCAGCTTCAACAGAATCTTTCAAATCTTCCCATGCATCATCAGCTCCATCGGCTATCTCTCCCGCCTTGGCTTTTGCCTCCTCTAGTTTTGGTTCTAAACTGTCGATTGCTTCTTTAATATCATCAATCGATTCGTTCGATTCATCTTGTACTTTTTCTTTTAATTTTCCAAGCTTGGCTTCCTGCTTGTCAATTGTTTTTTGAGCTTTTTCTAGAAAATCTTCTTTATTCATGTTATCCCCCAAATATTATGAAACTACTATTTTTTGAATGTAAATATTTTCAGCCCTTCTTGAAAAGAATATGGCTGTGTTAGGCACCATTCATAAATACCTTACAAATAAAAATCATCTATATTGAAATTGTTCTCCCCACTTAGCTACACCTGCGTCCATTCGAAACCCTGTGCAATCAGTGTGAGTATGATCGTAGCAACGAAATGCCATTTCAAACTGACAAATCCTAAACCTCCTTTGTCATTAAAATCACAAAACTATTTGAAACGAATATTAGCAGGGTGCTAACAAAGATTAAAACCGTTGACTGGACTTTTGATGGTCATCCGTTGGTCATTGATTTAATTTACCTGATTCCCAAAGGGTCAGAGTTGATACTAGCGATAAATTGAAATATTCAAACATTCTGGCTTTACCAGCAAGATTTCCTCCACTCAGCTTGCCTAAACAACAAGATAATGTATCGGATCGATTGGGCCACGTCTTTCTAAACCATAATAGTTAAAAACAACTAAACCGATTTCAACCTGAAATCACTTGCCCTCTTGCTGATATCCGAATCACTCTATTAGCAAGCAAATCCGCTAATACTTGGTCGTGTGAAGTAAAAATAACCGAGCGTCCATCCAGGTGAGCAAAATCTGCGATAAGTTGACTTAAATTTTTGATGCTTGCTTGATCCAGGTGGTTAAAAGGTTCATCCAGTAATAACACTTTTGGCTGAAGAGCAAGTGCTCTCGCTAAAGCTACCTTTTGTGCCTCACCACCTGATAAATGAGCAGCCGGTTTGTCTGCAAATGCGCCTACCCCCGTCTTAGTTAAAGCATCAAACACCTGTTTTTCGGCTAATTGGGTTGGGACGCCTCTAAACTTTAATCCCAATATTACATTTTCAAAAACAGTACCTCGCAGCAGATAGGGTTTTTGAGCAACCAGACTCACACTCCTTCTAGATAAATGAAGCTCAGCTGTGCTCACCTTTTTTCCACAATATCGAATACTTCCTCGCCGTGGTCTTTCCAGGAAAGCTAGTAACTTCAGTAATGTACTTTTTCCAGCACCATTACTACCTTGTATGGCTGTCACTTCATTGGTTGCGATTTCGAGTTTCGGAATGTCCAATACAACCTGGTCCTTCAGGTAGGCAAAGCGAATTTGATCAAGACAATATAACTCGCTCATATCCCCTTTCTTTGTAATAGTAGTAACCCATAATTAACCAAAAAAGCGATAGTCAATAATAATATTCCCAATGCCAAGCCAAATTCAAACTCGCCTTTATTCGTTTCTAGCGCAATTGCGGTGGTCATGGTTCGGGTGAAGCCTTCGATGTTGCCGCCTAGCATCATTGCTGCTCCGACTTCACTGATGGCTCGTCCAAAACCAGTGACTATCGCTGTCATAATGGCAAAACGAGTTTCGCTCAATACCATCATTATCAACTGCCAATGATTTGCGCCGAGTGTAAGTAAAGTGGGTAACAACCGGCTATCTGCTGATTGGATCGCCGTCACCGTCAAATTCAGGATAATCGGTAAAATAAGTAGGCATTCTCCAAGCACAACCGCCCACTGGGTATACAGTAACCCTAGATCTCCTAATGCCCCCTGACGACTCAGAACCCCATAAAGTAATAGCCCAACAACAACCGTAGGCATTGCCATCAAAGTATTTAAAAGCTGTTGTAAAAATCGTTTTCCTGGAAACTCATTTATCGCTACCAATGTACCAAGCGGAATGGCGAGTATGGATGCGACGAAAACCGCCATCAGTGAAATCTTTAGCGAGACCCAGACCGTCTGCCAAACGCTAGGTTCAAACTGGAAGATTAGATTGAAAGCTTTCGATAAAGCGTGAGAAAAGAAATCCAATGGTATTATTTAGCGTCAGGATAAAAAAGCTGCTGCTTACCTTTTCGGAACTTACTGATAATCGACTGTCCTTGTGCACCCGTAATAAAATTTATATATTTTTTTGCCAAACTATAATGAACATATTTATGCTTTTTTGGGTTAACAGCCATAACGTGATAAGGGTTAAACAGTGGAGGATCACCCTCAAATTTGACTTTCAAAGATATCTTATCCGAGTAGGCGATTTGCGTTCCTCTGTCAGTCATCGTGTATGCCTGCTTATCGTCAGCAATTCTTAATACTGCACCCATTCCCTGGCCCACAGCGACATACCATTCCCCTTTGGGATTGATACCTGCACTGTTCCACAATTGCATTTCTTTTTTATGAGTGCCTGAATCATCACCCCGCGAGATAAAGGTTGATCCGCTATCGGCGATTTTCATTAATGCTTCTATGACAGTTTTAGCCGAAGCAATACCGGCTGGGTCAGTTTTTGGGCCAACTATGACAAAATCATTGTGCATAACGGCCAAACGATCAACGAAAAGACCTTGTTCAACATACTCTAGCTCAGCTGCTGGGGCATGAACTAACACTAAATCCACATCGCCATTACCCCCAATTTTTAATGCCTTACCTGTTCCTACCGCAAGCACATCAAGCCTAATATTAGTTTGCTCTTCAAAAACTGGATGCAATACGGCCAAAAGCCCTGAGTTTTCGGTACTGGTGGTTGTGGATATCCGCAGAATATCCTGTGCTGCACTCGATTGAGCAATGGTTAACAAAATACTTACAACTAATGTAGCAATATAATACTTGGTTTTTATCATGTTTTTTTAATTAATGATAATCAGAAAGCCCATTGGCCGCGAGCTTGAACCAGATTTAATTCTTCGTTGTCATAGGGCCCACCATCAACATCCAGCACTCTGACATAGTTTAAAGAAAACCGAAGCGTAGATGTCGGGAACCAGTTTACGCCTAGCGTCAGGTTCTGGGCTTCACCACCATCAATTTCTGCATCTGATAGATTAAGCATACTGTAGCGAGCAGCCAACTGCCATGCCCCAAAACCACCTTCCCCAACTATACTATGAGGTGAAATTCCGCCGAATTTACCCTTTTTGTAGTTGCGTGATTCGCCGGTTAAAAAGTAGGCAGTCTCAGCATACCAACCATCAAAATTGAGATTTGAGCCGTTGCGATCAACAATGGTATGGATATATTCTGACTGAAACTAGAATGGCCCTTCTATTGCAGCAAACTCAAAGCCCAGTTTTAGAAAGTTATTCACATTTACTATCGCTCCAGTATCAACAATATTGATCCCTGATATATGCGTCTCTGGTTGCTGTTTGAATCGAATAGCGTCAGCCTCACCCGTGCTTCGATAATCACTGGCAAAACCTAGGTGAATAACGCGTGTTTTTTCATTGATAGGAGCATAGGTTAATCGCCCGGAAACACTCCAGCCTTCATCCTTTCCTTTAACTGCAGTATTTACTGAGTCGCCAAAAAAACCAACAGCTGCTGTCCAATGTTGATGTTTGGTCGAAGCCATCACACCAATATGCCGTCCTGATGAAAAAGCATCGGGTAAGGCTCTTTCTGTAAAGGTGACATATTTCGAGCTGGTCTGCTCTTGAAGCATGAAAGGATCCTTAAAATTACCCGCCTTAAGCTCGATATGCTCAAACCCATTGTAGGTCAGGAAGGCATCTTTAATCCCACTTTTTCCTGTTCCAGTAAAGTCATATTGCAACTTATAACCCCAGTCGTGAAACATTTTTCCTTCAATATAAAGCCGTGCACGACGAATTTCAGTACCATCGCCCATTCCAATATTATCTTCATCATACCAAGCCGTATCAGCTTGAACACGGCCACCAATTTTTGCTTCAAAAGCCCCATCACTGGTTTTTATCTTTATACCTCGATCGATCTTAATCTCAACGTTGTTTGCCTTATCAAGCTGGGCTTGAAGCTGTTGTTGTTCAACCGCAGCTTGTTCAAAGCCTGCTTTTATTTCGGCCATTAAGCGTCCATACTGCGCATCACTCACCGTTCCATTTTCATGCAACATATTGATTAATATTTCGAGCTCTGAGCTTGCTTGTACCTGATTTGCTAAAACCACACAGACAATTCCTAGCAACATTCCTATTTTCATGGCTCTCCTTTGATTTTCGGTATTTTCATAAATCTTCTTTACCTTTTCTCCCTTGAACATTGCTGTATCTAAAATCTATAAATATGTATTTTTTTGCATAATATATATCTATTTATAACCTATATATTTACATATGTAGATATTGTAAGGTATGTTAAGTCTAATATAAATATGTATTAAATTACCAGTTTCTTTATGTCTAGTATAAAAATGCACTACGCAACAAAACCCTACTTGAATTTCAAAGAACAGGATTATGAGCTAGAGCCGGTACTGCGCTTACTATATGAAATTCAAGAACAGGGCAATCTACGCCTTGCAGCCCAATCGTGTGATTTTTCTTATCGCAAAGCTTGGAATATCCTCAAAAATTCTGAAAAAATATTTGGGTTAAGACTTGTTGAAATGCAGCGGGGGAAAGGCTCATATTTAAGCGAACTGGGAAAAATACTCCTGGACATCAACAATGAAAGTAAGAAACTTTTTAGTGATAATTTGGTGGTAGCCACTAACCAAGCTAATACTTTATTAGATGCTCTTTTACCTCAACAATTCTTGTTGAGAATTATCGCCAGTGACTCAGAAATACTAAGCAAGTTACGCCAAAAAAATCCTGAAATAGAATTACAAATTGATGGCAGCGGTCAAGCCCTTGCCGCATACTCACAAGGGAAATGTGAAATAGCTGGGTTTCATATTGCCTCTGGCAAAAATAACAGAGAACAGCTTGATGAATATTGTCAGTATCTGGATAAAAAAACTGACCAATTTATTTTGCTGGAACAAAGGCATCAGGGACTCATCAGTCACCCAGAACACCCCTTGCATTCCTTACAGCAAATCGTTGAGCGACAACTGATATTTGTTAACCGACAAAGCGGCTCAGGCACTCGCAATTTATTAGACAGGTTAATGAAGGAACAAAATATCCAGCCTGAACAATTAACCGGGTATCTTCACGAAGAACACACACACTTAGCGGTTGCTAGTGTAATTATGAGTCGCCAGGCAGATGCAGGATTGGGAATACAAAGCGTTGCCAGCCGCTTAAACTTACATTTTTCCCCCATTACCAGTGAATATTATTTTTTAGTTTTTAAGTTCTTAACCCCGCGTGTGCTGCAGACTTTAAAAAAATTACTCAATCAATGTACTACACGGCCAATGAATTACAAAGACTTCCTGAAAACCTTTTCAGACCTGTGACGATTACAAAATAGTTCAATCCATATGTTGTTTGTGAGGCAGTTAACGCTATCAGGTAGAAATATGAAACAGATTTTTAGCATACACTATTCTTTTAATAGCTGTAATTGTCCGATTTTTACAACAACACTCAATACGAAAATTTGTGTGTTATAAATGTATAACTTATATATGCACCCCTAATGGAGCAAGCATGCCCCCCGTTTTATTGATTGTAGTTTCGATATTATTTTCACTTTTGCTACCACAGCAATTATTGGCTGAGGATAAAGTTTCAATTTCGCCCATTGCCGACTGGATAATTCCTTATTCAATACCCGATGAGAAAGAAAAACTAGCAAATGAAAATTACAGCACTCATTATCTATTAGTTGATTTTCAAACCCTGATCGAAAAAAATACGGTTGAGCATTATTACCACTTCGCCATAAAAGTAAATGACTTGAATGCGATAGAAGAAAACTCAACGCTTTTCCTTGATTTTGATCCAGCCTATGAACAACTAACCATCCATAACATAACTACCATTCAAGGAGATACCAGCACCCGGCAATTAAAAGCGGAAAGTATTCGTGTATTGGATAGGGAAACAGAACTGGAGTACCAAATATTTAATGGCACCAAATCAGCCAGCATTATCCTGGAAGATATCAGGATGGGTGATATTATCGAGTACAGCTATAGCATTAAAGGTATTAACCCGGTTTTTCAAAAATCTTATTATGGCCGGAATACAGTGCAATGGTCTGTGCCTGTGCAAGAATATAATTTACGGTTGCTTCATCCACAAAATCGGCCTGTTAACATCAAATATCACAAAACAGATCTGAAGCCAGAAGTATTCCAAAGAAATCAACAAGTAGAATACCGATGGACGAGCAAAAACCCACCTGTCATTACCGGCGAAGGACAATTACCGGATGATTTTACCTTATATCCCTGGATTCAATTTAGTGAAGCCGATACTTGGCAAGACGTTGTTCAATGGGCATTGCCTTTATATCAGCCTGATATAAAACCTGGGCCAGAATTACAGGCTATTGTTAAGCAAATGGCCATAGATTATCCATCCCAGGAGCTGCGTTCAGCCGCAGTATTACAGTTTGCACAGGAACAAATTCGCTACCTGGGCATTGAGATAGGCAGTGGCTCTTATGTGCCCAATCCTGCAAATCTAGTATTACAAAGACGATTTGGCGATTGCAAAGATAAAACCATGCTCATGATTACGCTGCTTAAAGCATTGGGTATAGAAGCCTATCCAGCACTAGTGAATACTAAATTGCATAATGGAATATCAGAATGGCTTCCTTCCGCTACTGCATTCAATCATGTCATGGTTTATGCCAAGCTCAATAATAAAGCATATTGGCTAGACCCGACACGCCAACCACAAAAAGGTAGCCTTGATAGAATTTACCAACCAGATTATGGTCTTGCACTGTTGATAAAGGCTGACTCGAATTCGTTATATCAAATGCCATCAGCAAAAATCTACAAAAAATCAATTGTAGATGATTGGACATTTAATGAGACAGATAGCTCTGCCACTTATAAAATCACCACCCTGTACCGTGGCAGATCAGCAGATTATATCCGCCAAAAATTAGCTTCAAAGCCCTTGAGGGAAACACAGGAAAGCTACCTCAATTACTTCGCTAAAATTTATCCTTCTATCGTTCTCGAAAAACCCTTCAATATAATTGACGATACTGAAAAAAATGAAGTACAAGTTGAAGAGGTTTATCTAATTCCCAACATATGGGAAGAAGGTAAAGATCAGCAAGGCAAATTGGGCGCTGACTTTTATCCGGTAGATTTATTCGATTATTCTAAAAAACCCAAAATATTATATCGAAAACAACCGTTAGCACTTGAACATCCCATATACATTGAACAAAAAACCCAAATTCATTTAGGTGATGGGTGGGATTTGGAAGACACTCATGTAAAGCTCAAAAACCCAGGGTTTAATTTTGAAAAAGTCACTAAATACACCGCAGGAGTTTTGCATCTTGATTATCAATATCGATCTAAATCCAACACCATCAAGCTGGAAGATTTAAAGCATTATCTCACTGATCTGGAAACAATGGATGATGATCTGGGATATAGCTTGTGGAAATATGGAGCAGAATTCAATGCCGAGTCAGATACTGAAGAAATCAACTGGACGCTGGTTATTTTATTTATCTTAGCGAGCAGTATTTTTTTGATGCTTTCCATCTGGGTTTATCAACATGACAGTAATAAGCCAATGCTTCCTGAGCAAATGAAAGACCCAAAGCTTTCTGGAATTCGAGGCTGGCTACTATTACCTGCTCTAGCCGTGATAATTAATCCATTACAAATAATGAAGAGTTTATATTCAGATATACTTCCTTCATTATCTCTTCCCATCTGGAATCAATTAACCCAAACCAGTGGTGAAATGTATCATTCGGCGTGGGCACCTTATCCTGATTTTGGAAACGTTAGTTAATCTTGGATTGTTATTCTTTGCTTTCGCCATAATTGTTCTGTTTTTTCAAAAAAGACGCACTTTACCTAAGTTTTATATTTCGTTTCTCGCTATGAGTTTAGTCTTTGTATTAATCGATCATTTGACATTGATGAATTTCAAGCCGATAGCTGATCAGCTTACCTCTGCAGATACTCGGGATACAACACGCACAGTCATTTCTAGCTTAATCTGGATTTCATACTTTATGACATCAAAGCGGGTGAAAGCTACCTTTGTAGAACCCAAAAAATAATTAGTTGAATACCCAGTTAAGTTTCTTAGGTTCAAATTATTAATAAAATATCAGTGAAATAGCTTTTGAATTCTGGCCTGGAGAGTTAGGTCAATCAAAAATATTGAGGATTGGGTTGTGTCTGAATTAATTAAAGAAGACTCACTTCCGCATACATCTGAACTATTTGGTCTTTCTCTTAGGGTGCAGAATAGATTTTGAAGGAGAGTATAAGATTAAGTAAACATAAAGATGCTGAAAAATATCATATAAAAAATAATGAATTATATTTACCCAGAAATCAACCGGACTCGAAATGAACGCCCTTTCAATTTACCTTCGAATATTTTTTTCAGTGCAGTTTTATACACAGTTTGACTGACGGCTACATAAGCCCAGTTATCATAGATATTAATTTTACCAACTTGCTTTCCGGTTATGCCATTGTCTCCCGTCAAAGCCCCTAAAATATCCCCCGGGCGCACTTTTTGCTTTTTACCACCATCAATTTGCAGGGTAACCATGGGCGGCTTTATGGCTGGTTTGTCTAATAAGTTGTGCGGTGGTAGTGCTTCATCCTCAATATCCTGCTCTAAATATTCTTGCAGTAAAGCCATCTTATAGCTTTCTTTGTCGCTATGTAAAGAACAAGCAATACCTTTATTACCGGCCCTGCCAGTGCGTCCTATTCGGTGAACATAAACTTCAGAATCATGTGCAACGTGATAGTTAATTACTGCATCCAGTGCATCAATATCCAAACCACGAGCAGCAACATCAGTGGCAACCAGAACAGAGGCACTTTTATTAGCAAATCGCACTAGTGTTTGATCTCGATCTCGTTGCTCAAGATCACCATGTAAAGCCAGCACACTGAAACCATGGTTCTTTAGCTCGGTAGCCACATCTCTAGTGTCTTGCTTGGTATTGCAAAATACTACGGTTGATTCAGGGCGATAGTGTTGAAGTAGTAAACGCACAGCCATCAAGCGTTGTTTATCATCTTCAATCTTATAAAAATGCTGCTGGATACTGGTGTTATCGTGCATCGATTGCACTTTTGCCATTACCGGTTTGGTCATAATTCGGCGAGCGATGGATTGTATTTCCTCGGGATAAGTCGCACTGAATAACAGCGTTTGGCGCTTCTTAGGTACTTGATCAATAATGAAATCTAGTACGGGTTGGAAGCCCATCTCAAGCATACGATCTGCTTCATCTAATACTAATGTCGTCAAAGTACCCAGGCTCAGCGTGCCTTTTTTTAAGTGGTCTTCTATACGCCCCGGTGTTCCAACGACTATGTGCACACCGCTTTCCAATGAGTCCGCCTGAGGGCGTAGCGGTGTTCCTCCGCATAAGGTTAATACTTTAATATTACCAATATTTCGAGCTAAACGACGAATCTCTGTAGCCACTTGATTAGAAAGCTCGCGAGTAGGACACAATACCAATGATTGCGCACGAAAATACTTAGTATCAAGTTTTTCCAGTAGACCTAGAGCAAATGCAGCTGTTTTTCCCGAGCCACTTTTCCCCTGCCCAATAACATCTCTACCCGCCAAGATATCTGGTAGGCTCTGAGCCTGTATCGGTGTCATTGTCTGATAACCCAGAGAAGATAAATTGTTTAGTAAATCTGGGTGTAGCTCAAGTGATGAAAAGTCAGTTTGACTCAAAATAATTCCTGTATCGGTGATATATAAAGTCTGATTAAAATATTTATTTCAATCAAATAGGAGCACGATATTTAAGCTGTATTCCGCTAAGAAAATTCCGCAAGATTTGATCTTTACATTCACGGTAGTGTTTATGTTCTGGCTTACGAAAAAAAGCGCTTAGTTCATGTTTGCTGATGTGTAAATCTGCCGACCTCAGAATACCCAAGACATCTTCGGCCTGTAGATTCAACGCAATTTTTAATTTTCTGAAAATAATATTATTAGTTAAGCGCTGCTCAGGTTTAGGCTGTACGCCCTCTTTTTTACCTCGCTTATCGTTAATAAACCCATTGAGAAAAATTGCGAGCTGAGTATCACTACAGTTCTGATACTCTGGATCTTCTTCTTTTTTTAACCAATGGATGACTTGTTCCCGTGTGACCTGGCAATCAGCCATACCAAATATTTCCACCATTTTAAAATCATTAAAGTCGAAGGTATAGCGGATACGGCGTAAGATATCGTTATTGGTCACAAATCGATCCAAATTTGAAATTCGGCTGTGGCAACTCTAACATAGATAAATATTTTCCTTAGGAAGTGGAGTATTATTCGATATTTTGCTGATGGCGAATGATGGAATACCCAGCACTTTTCCACGGCTCTAGGCTAGCCGCCCATTAACAATAATCGCCTGCGATGTGAAATAGCTAAATTGATTGCCCTAGATACTCAAGAGCCATTTCTGATGAACTAGAGCATATCTAAAGGCAGGCGTTGATACTGTTAAGCCTGCCTTAGATAATAATTTTAAGAGAACATATTTTTAACCGAGTCGGTGAGATTGTCCCAGCCTTTTTCCAGTTCATCACCCAGCTCATCCCATCCGGCTTCAACAGAATCTTTCAGATCATCCCATTTATCATCGGCAGCATCTGCTATTTCCAATGCTTTGGTTTTTGCTTGTTCCAACTTTGGTTCTAAGCTGCTTATGGCTTCACGAACATCGTCAATGGCTTCGTTAGTCTCATCCATTGCGGTCTCTTTCAACTGTTCAAGCTTTGTTTGTTGTGCGTCTATAGTTTCTTGAACTTTTGCTAAAAAATCATTTTTAGTACTCATAGTGTCCTCCACTTTGTTGTTATAAGCTGTATTATTCACAGCTGGTTTGATAGCTACCCCGATGTTGACGGAGTTATTCTTTCAGTTTTATAATTAAATTGCCTTCAGCAACATGAATTTCTTTGATGCCATCACCAAAGGCTTTCCAAAAGCCCTCATCCTGACCAAATTCATTAATAAGATCTACATTTTTCAGACCACCTAGCCATGCATTGGGAATAGGAACACCCATAACACTGACACCTTTCAGTTTAATAATGGGTCTTTCATTGGCAAATGCAAGCTCCATCCCCGCAGAAATTTTGAGCGTTTTTCCACCAACTATGGGAACGTCTTGATCCATAGGCAAAAGAAGTTTGCCACTGGCCAGGTTGTCAGATAAATCAATCACTAATTTATCGGCCATGTCAGTATTTTTCGCTAGCAATGCGTTAAGTTCACGCTCGCTTAAGTTTATTTCCCTTTTTGCACCTTGTTCAGAGTACTTTTCCGGTTCCAGATTTTCATCTTTATTGACAGAGCTCTCGGCATTAGCATTATTGAGCCAACTAAACTGGTTGAGTTTGTTATCAAGCCGTTGATTTTCTTTTTGACTTAATACAACAGGTTCGAAATTTTTCGGAAAAAAATAGTGGTTAACTACCCAAAGTGTAATACCAACAGAGAGCACTACAGCAAGTATAATTGCGCCAATGATGAGTAAAAGTCTATTATTTTTTTGCTCAGGTTCGCCGCTTGCAGGAACTGTTTCAGTCATGGCTATAAATAAACGGGTTATATGTAAAACATTCAGAGTCGATCATGCCACAACTATTCCGTTTTAACAATGTTAGGAGCATATAATATCTAGGCAATCGGGTTAAAATTGTCACAACAGGTTAATCACCAACAAAATCAATGAGTTGATAATTTCAGTTTTCAAGTTTGTTAGAAATTAACTATAATTATTGAAATTTACCACTCCCTATCATACTGATTTTATTATCTATTTATTTG
>JAUXDP010000195.1 GCA_030618325.1 Methylococcaceae bacterium
GCTATTAAATTCCCCGACTTTACCTTATGGAAAGAAAGCCAATCGGCCTCTGGTGTTTGTATCCGCTTTACCCCTGAAAATAATGCTGCTGCTCAGGACATTTGTCGTGGTACAAAATGGTCAGACAGGGCTTGGCCAACACTCTTTGAAACAGCTTACCGATTAGTTTTTAACCCAGGACAAGAGGTATTTAGGCAAATAACCTACAAAAACAAAGTCTATGGCGTTATCAGCGTTGCTCCAAGTACTGAAATGGAATTAAACCGAGCTTGGGGAAGTATGTCGGTGTTGCTAGAATTATCAGTTATCACTATTCTAGCCGTATGTTTATTAGTTTATATCTCCATTAACCGTGCGCTACGCCCTGCTCAAACTATCGTCTCTAGCCTTAAAAAATTGCAAACAGGTGATTTATCATTACGTCTGCCTGATTTTGAGCTAACAGAATGGCAGGCAATAAGTTCGGCTATAAATGAGTTAGCAGCTAGTCAGCAGCAATTAATCGCTGAAAGAAAGCAGTTAACCTCTAAACTTATAACACTTCAAGATGAAGAACGGCGTTTTCTGGCAAGAGAGCTACATGATGAATTAGGTCAATGCCTGGCATCAATCAGCGCCTTGGCGGCTTCTATCACTCAAACTGCCGAACAAGATTGTCATGAAATAGTCGAGGAAGCAAAAAACATTTCTCGAATAAATGCACGAATGATGAATACAGTACAAACCATTCTAGTGCGATTACGCCCCGCTGATCTTGATGAATTGGGACTGGAACTCAGTTTAAATAGTTTGATCACCGAATGGAATACCCAAGCAAATAGTAAAATCCATTTTCAGTTACTGATTAATGGCAACTGCCAGCAATTATATGAACCCTTGCCTATTACGCTGTTCCGTATTATTCAGGAATGCCTGACGAATATAAGCAAACATTCCAGTGCTAAAACAGCAACAATAGACTTAGAAATAAGCGATAAATTAATTAAACTAACAATAAATGATGATGGCAATATTGACACCCTGCCATTTGCAACTAATTCAGGGTTTGGCTTGCTGGGCATCCGTGAAAGGGTATGCCCATTAGGTGGCGAGTTTACCATTTCAAAAAATGAATCTGGTGGTCTTAGCATTAAAGTCATAATACCTTTGAATTATGCTAGAGATTTACAACATGATGGCTGAACAAAACATTACCATCATGTTGGTTGATGATCATGCCATGATTCGAGAGGGCTACCGCTCATTATTAAAAAAACAGTCCAGATTGGAAGTCATTGCTGAAGCGGCTGATGGTGCACAGGCATATCTACAATTTAAACAGTATCAGCCAGATTTAGTAATCATGGATCTTTCATTACCTGGACAGGGTGGGCTAGAAACAATTACCAGAATTAAACAACATAACCCAAAAGTCCGTATTCTAGTTTTTACCATGCATCAGAACCCTATCTTTGCGTTACAAGCACTTAGAGCCGGTGCATTGGGCTATGTTACTAAAAGCAGTACAGCTGATGTGCTACTAAAAGCTATCTTTGAGGTTTATGCCAATCACCGAATCCTCAGCCCAGATATTGCCCAAGCACTTGCACTAGAAAAATCAGGGCATGAATGCATAGCACTAGAATCTTTAACAACTCGCGAATTTGAAATTTTACGCATGCTGGCAGAATCACATTCCAAAGAAGAAATTGCGCTAACCTTAAACATTAGCCCAAAAACTGTTTCTAACTGCCATTACTTAATCAAAGGAAAATTAAATGTATCCAGTGATATTGAGCTGATTCATTTGGCTATCAGAATGCATGTGATTAATTTATTTGATTTACCCTAACTAAATCAGTTGAGCCCCCTTGGACACTAAATGCGGGGAGTTGTGAGTGTGGGGGGGGCTAAGGGCTGGAGAGAAACCAGCCCTTGCCTGATTATGATTTTTTTCTTAAATCACTCATTATAGAATCAATGCGATCAGCATAATCAGGATCGGCTCTTCCAAATTGATCAAGCATTCGTTGTTGATCTGAATCAGTTGCCTGCACCAAGCCTTCCGCAATCGTTGTGGTTAACTGTTGTTTTTGCGATTCATTCATAATACGGAACAAATCACCTGCCTGACTGTAATGATCTTCATCATCCGCTACCCCATGACGTTTAATCCATGCATTTGCCAATATTGGCATAGGCGGTTCTATTACCGATGGCTCGGGTACTGGCGCTCCTTCGTTAATCTGATCATTTGGATAATAATTAACCTTAGAACTTTGAATGTTGCTTTGTCCGTGTATTGGACAACCTGCCATTGCGCCATCTCGTTGATAGTGGTTCACCGGACATTTTGCCGCATTGACAGGAATTTGATTGGCATTAACACCAACACGGTAACGATGAGCATCCTGATAAGCTAATAACCGACCTTGCAACATTTTATCAGGCGATGCACCGATACCAGGCACTAGATTGCTAGGAGCAAAACAGGCTTGCTCCGTCTCAGCAAAGTAATTTTCAACATTACGGTTTAATTCAAGCTGGCCGACTTCAATCAAAGGAAAGTCAGCATGAGGCCAAATTTTAGTAAGATCAAAAGGGTTAATGCGATAATTCTTAGCTTCCTCCTCAGTCATAATCTGAACTTTGGCCGTCCAACTTGGGAAATCGCCACGATCAATCGCTTCAACCAAGTCTTGCTGTGCACCAAAAGGCGATGCTTGTGCAGCTTCTTCATTGGTCAAACACTTAATGCCCTGATTAGATTTAAAGTGCCATTTCATCCAGAAACGTTCACCCTTATCATTCCAGAAACTAAAAGTATGTGAACCAAATCCATGCATGTGTCGAAGCGTGGCCGGAATGCCTCTGTCTGACATCAGTATGGTCATTTGATGTAACGATTGCGGGTGATTAGCCCAGAATTCAAACATAGCCGCTGGATCAGGCAGGTTTGTTCTCGGATTTTTTTTCTGAGAATGAACAAAATCAGGGAATTTAATAGGATCACGCAAAAAGAAAACCGGCGTGTTATTGCCGACAATATCGTAGTTGCCTTGATCTGTATAAAATTTGATAGCAAAACCACGAGGATCCCGCGCATAGTCGCTGGAATCCTGACCGCCACCTACGGTAGAAAAGCGAATAAATACCTCCGTTTTCTTTCCTGCTTCCTGTAGAAAGCTTGCAATCGTGTAATCGTTTAATGAATTGCTCACGGTGAATGTGCCGTAAGCGCCATTTCCTCTAGCGTGCACTACACGCTCAGAAATTCTCTCACGATTAAAATGAGCTAGCTTTTCAAAAGTATAATGATTATCAAAAGTTAAAGCACCATGCTCACCAGCACTGATGCTGTTGTCATCATCTGCAACAGGCGAACCAGTCGCAGTTGTTAAAGTTTGTTTAGTCATTGTTTCTTCTCCTAATAATAGTTGAACAATATAAGAAGCAAGTTATAGCTTGTTCTTGTGGTCTAGTTTAGAAAAAACATATACATATGTATAATTGATTGTGTCTACTATTATGATAGATTGTATCTATAGTTATACATTCTGAATGACCATCTGCTGTTTAGAATATTATTTATGAGCGATAGGTTTCTCAGTGAATAAATAATCTCTTAATTCTTTGTCTAAGCTTGGGTCTTTTCTTCTTATCCATTCCAGAACCATAGCAGCATGTTCTTTTTCTTCATCACGATTGTGTGCGAGTATTGCTTTTAACTCATCGTCTTTACACGCATCGACTCTTTGGTTATACCAATCAACCGCTTCCTAGCTCTTCCATTAATGAGGTGATTGCACGATGCATATCTCGTGTTTCGTCAGTTAATTCATTAATTGGTTCGTGGTACCCTTCATTTGCCATTTTGATTTCCTATGTGTTTGCTTATAGAATTGATAGTTTAATAGACTGAATGCAGAGGGATTAGATATATTCAGAACCCTGCCTATAGGTAAAATTCTTCTAAATATCAATATTGCCCAAAAAAAAATCCTAATTAGTATAAATTTTAGCTAAATTCTTCCATCAAGACGTAAACAGAATTAAAAAAACCAATCCCCCTCTTTTTTCAAAGAGGGGAATTAAGACCAAAACACACTTTTATTGCCTTTTGACAGGAGGCGAAGGAATTTTAACCATATCATTCATAACACCATCTAAACCGCCATACACATTGAGCGTATTAATTTGCGAAATGATTTTTTCCAATACTTCTAACTCTTTCAAGCGCAGGAGGACTGGGTTACCTTCCATCACTTTAGCTGTGTTGTGAAGCGATCTGGTTGCTTGCGTTTCTTCGCGGCGTTTAATCAAGTTGGCTTCTGCCATTTTTTCAGCTTCTACCACTTGGGTTAAAATCGCTTTCATTTCACCTGGCAAAATAATATCCCTAGCACCCACAGATTTTAATTCAATACCATATTCAGCCACTTTACTGATAACGATATGCAAAATTTGCTGGTTCAATTTGTTTTTATCTGCCAACAGCTCATCCAGTGTTTGAGTGGAAACGATGGTACGCAAGGCCAATTGCAACTCACGATATAAAAAATCGGTATGGTCTGCCAATTCTTCTGATACTTTTTGGGCATCATGCACTTGCCAAGTTGCTGACAAGTTTACCCGTAAACTTACCCGGTCTTTGGTCAATATTTCCTGACCATTAACTTCCATATTTTGCAATCTGCAATCAATCTGTTTGACCTTTAGGCTACGGTTAAACTTCCACCAAACATAGTTGCCTGCATTTAAAGTCGATTCTTTTTCACCATCCACCTCCAAAAACCCTACATGCCTTTCTGGAATTGTCGCGGCAATAACCGCATTTAAAACAGAGCTTTTTAACGGGCTTTCTTTTGCTGCCAACACCATTCTTGCCAAGGTTTTATCCAGCTTAAAGCTTTCTGAAATATCTACTTTAACGATCTTGATTTCATCAAACCCTTTCCAGTAAGCACCTTGCTGCGCAGGCGCCTTAATTTCTTTTAGCACCTTATTTTGGTAGATCAATCCCACTTCTTGCTCAGCAGTTTCCCATGTTTGGATATGCTTAAGCATTTTATCAGGATGAAGTTTTAATACATTGCTCACATCTTCGCTAATACCTTTTGTCAGGGTATCAGTAATATCCAGTAATAAAATTCGGTATTGCTTTTTCCAGTCTACTATTTTATGGACACCGGGTTCCAACACATCGCTAAATTGTTCATTTTTGAACAACAAAGCACGATGTGTTTCAGGAACGATAACTTTCTTGATAAACAGCATGTTGTTCTCCTTTTATATTTAATTTAAAGTGTAAATACTCCGCACTTAAACTGGCTTGATGATTTATCTGATTCAGGTGTTATTGCTAAAAATGACAAAAATATGCCATAAAATATCAATAACTCGTAAACCACAAACCCACCACCAAGGCAGAATAAGTACTGATGTATTGAGCTGACACAATTCAGCATTATGGCTATTGGTCTGTTTCACAATCCTTTCGCCGTCAAAAGCTTTATCCTGTAAGTTCTCCACAATCGGAAGTATTTAACACTGTCCCTAAGGACGGTTTTGTTTCCACTATCTAAAGTGTTGCCATTCGGCGGTTCACTAGCTGGAATCGAACCAGCTTCAGATCGATTAATAGTCGATTACTCTGCCAATGAGTTATAGTGATTGGAGTCATTAGATGGATTTGAACCATCAGATCCGAAGATTTTCCAGTTGCGTTATTGCATAACGCTAATGACAATGTCTAACTTGTACAAGCCGATACACTCGGGACTTATAAGCCTGGTGTCAGGCTGGTATACGGAACCAGCGCCGCAAGTTTGTATAAGTTACGATAAGAACAAAGCAATCTTCTTGCCAACATTTTAAAACCTCTAACAATAAATTATAAATAACTGTATTTTAACAATTTTTTATTTTTATCTTGTTACTAGTGGACGATCACCCAGCCCTGTACTAAAATAAAAACTATCTATAAAGATAAAAAAATATATTAATGAATAATATTGTTATAGGGATTTTAGGTCAGCGTCTTGATAATGTAGGTTTCGGAAAAAAACGCTGGTATCGCTGGCGACCCACTCTATCC
>JAUXDP010000241.1 GCA_030618325.1 Methylococcaceae bacterium
CGATACTTTATTTTTATTTGCATCTCTTGCTGCTGGAATCTCTTGTGGTGCTTTTGCTTTCCCGGTCGCCATAGTAGGAACACTAGGTTTTCTATCGCTGTAATTGTCCTTTATTACTCTCCACTGGGGCTTAATAGCTATTTTGATGGCATGTTACGATTTAATATTATAACAATTTTAGGTTTTGTTGCATAATTCTTCGGGTTGTTTTTTGTACCAGAAATACGCAGTATTTTGTAAGCTCCTGGGTGCTAATACACTCCTCTTCTCTATAAAATCTACCGCCTAACGATTTCAAATTAATGTAAAATACCCCTTTTTGTGGGCTTTTTTGAAATAAACACATGCGTTTAATCCGTGGACTTGAGCAACTTCAACCGATGACAAAAGGTTGCGTTCTGACCATCGGAAATTTTGACGGAGTACATTTAGGACATCGCGCAGTAATTGAAAAACTTGCCCAGCAAGGTCAAGCATTTGGCTTGCCGGTAGTAGTCATGGTGTTTGAGCCACAGCCCCTAGAGTATTTTCTTCGAGACAACGCACCTTCAAGACTGACTCGATTAAAGGAAAAGGTCACACATTTTCAAAAGCTACCCATTGATGATCTATTGATTGTTCGTTTTAATCAAGCCTTTGCTGATTCAGATCCAAAATATTTTATTGATGAAATACTGGTCAACCGGCTAAATGTTAAGTTTTTAGTTGTCGGTGACGATTTTCATTTTGGCAAGGCCCGATGCGGAAACTTTGCCCTGCTCAAAGAAACAGGTAAAATCTATGGTTTCCATGTTCAAGATACCCACTCCTTTGAAATTGAGGAGCAGCGAGTTAGTAGCACTTTGATCAGGGATGCTTTGAATGCAGGTGATTTGGCTACGGCAGAAAAGCTTTTAGGTCGTCCTTATTCAGTTTGCGGAAAGGTAGTTCATGGCGACAAGCGTGGCAGATCAATTGGTTTTCCGACCGCGAACATTGAATTGCAACGCGAAAATGCGCCTGTTCGGGGTGTTTTTGCAGTGACGATGACAGGCATTGATGATGGCGTGTATGTAGGTGTTGCCAATGTGGGATCCCGACCTACTTTTGATGGTGGCACCAAAGCAATCCTGGAGGTTCATTTGCTCAATTTTGATCAGGATATTTATGGACAGGAAGTTGAAGTACATTTTAAAGAAAAAATCAGGAATGAAGTACGCTTTCAGTCTATCGACGAACTAAAACAACAGATTCACAAAGACGTAGCCAGCGCTCAACAAATACTAGCAAAAGGTTAACCAGACCATGACCACGGATTATAAAAAAACTCTAAATTTACCGAAAACCGCTTTCCCAATGAAAGCCAATTTAGCGCAGCGTGAGCCGGAGCGGTTGAAGCAGTGGAATGAGGCTAAGTTGTATGAAAAAATTCGAGAGCAATTTGCCGGCAAACCCACCTTTATTCTGCATGATGGTCCACCCTATGCAAATGGCGCTATTCATATTGGCCATGCAGTTAATAAAGTTTTAAAAGATATTATTGTTAAATCGAAGACCCTATCTGGCTTTGATGCCCCGTATGTACCAGGTTGGGATTGTCATGGCTTGCCGATAGAATTAATGGTGGAAAAAAAGGTTGGCAAAGCAGGGGTTAAAGTATCGCCAGCAGAATTCAGAAAAGCCTGTCGGGAATATGCCAGCAAACAAGTTGATACGCAAAAACAGGAATTTATTCGCCTGGGAATTTTTGGCGAATGGGATAATTCCTACTTAACAATGGATTATGCTTTTGAAGCTGATATAGTTCGCTCGCTTGGTAAAATCTGTAGTAAGGGACATTTGAGTAAAGGAGCCAAACCGGTACATTGGTGTACTGACTGTGGTTCGGCGTTGGCAGAAGCAGAAGTTGAGTATGAAGACAAGCATTCTCCGGCGATTGATGTAAGATTTCAAGTCATCGAAGAAAGCCAGTTTTTGGACAGTTGCCATCATGTGCCGGAACATGAAGGGGAAGGGCCATTGTCCGTAGTTATCTGGACAACTACACCTTGGACATTACCCGCTAACCAGGCTGTTGCATTGAATCCAGAACTTGAATATTCAGTAGTTCAATGCGTAAAAGATGGTAACAAGGAACGTCTGGTAGTCGCAGAGCAATTGTTGAAAGATGTCATGCTGCGTTATGAAATTGATGACTACCATGTTATCGCTTATTGCAAAGGAGATGCTCTGGAAAACCAGTTATTACAACACCCGTTTTATGATCGCCAGGTTCCGATTATTTTGGGTGATCATGTTACGCTTGAGGCCGGAACAGGAGCTGTTCATACAGCACCGGGCCATGGTCAGGACGATTACGTGGTGGGACAAAAATACGGTTTGCCGGTCGATAACCCGGTCGGTGATAACGGTGTGTTTTTACCCAATACCGAACTGTTTGCAGGAGAGCATGTATTCAATGCCAATGACCATGTTTTAGAAGTTCTAGATGAGCGAGGCAGGTTATTACACAACCAAGCTATTTTGCACAGCTACCCCCATTGCTGGCGACATAAAACTCCCATTATTTTTCGAGCGACACCGCAGTGGTTTATCGCTATGGATAATAATAAATTGCGGGAACAGGCATTGAATGAGGTCAAGCGAGTGCAATGGATTCCTGATTGGGGACAAGCCAGGATTGAAAGTATGCTGGAAGGTCGTCCGGACTGGTGTATATCCAGGCAGCGAACCTGGGGCGTGCCGATTATTTTATTTATTCATAAAGAAACGGGTGAATTGCATCCTCGTACCCCAGAACTGTTTGAGCAGGTAGCGCAGCGCATTGAAGAGCAGGGTATTGAAGCCTGGTTTCAGTTGGAAGCCAGTGAACTGCTGGGCGAAGAAGCCGGGCAATATGAAAAAATGCAAGATACATTGGATGTCTGGTTTGATTCTGGCGTTACTCATGCTTGTGTATTGGATAGACGCTCTCAGCTTCATTTTCCGGCAGATTTATATTTAGAAGGTTCCGACCAGCATCGCGGCTGGTTTCAATCCTCCTTACTTACTTCTGTGGCAATGAATGATGTTGCCCCTTATAAAGCAGTGCTAACCCATGGTTTTACTGTCGATGCAGATGGAAAGAAGATGTCCAAATCACGTGGGAACGTGGTTGCACCGCAAACGGTTATGAAATCTCTGGGTGCCGATGTGCTGCGTTTATGGATAGCGGGTACTGATTACCGCACCGAAATGTCAGTTTCTGATGAAATTCTAAAACGTACGTCTGATGGTTATCGACGCTTAAGAAATACCGCACGGTTCTTATTATCCAATCTGGATGGTTTTGATCCAGCAACCGATGAAGTTGCAGCTCAAGATATGTTGGCACTGGATCGATGGGTAGTTGATCGAGCATCGCTGTTGCAAAAAGAAGTGATATTGGCTTATGAAAGCTACCAGTTCAATCTGGTTTATCAAAAAATGCATCATTTTTGTGCCATTGATTTAGGTGGTTTTTTTCTGGATATTATTAAAGACCGACAATATACGACTCAGGAAAATAGTCTTGCACGGCGTTCAGCGCAAACAGCAATGTTTCATGTTGTTGAAGCATTAAGCCGCTGGTTAGCCCCCATCACTTGTTATACTGCCGATGAAATCTGGCAACACCTGCCAGGCGAGCGGAGTCAGTCGGTGTTTTTGCAAACCTGGTATGAAGATTTGTTTGAACTGAGTGCAGATGACAGCATATCCCGCGAAGATTGGGAAACTGTAATAAAAGTTCGCGAAGCAGTCAGCAAAGAAGTAGAAGTATTGCGAGGCAAGGGTGACATCGGTGCTTCTTTAAATACAGAAGTAGAACTTTTTTGTGATGAAAAATTGGCCGAAACATTGAATAAACTGGCAGGAGAACTGCATTTTATTTTTATTACATCAAGCGCAGAAGTTATTGAAAACAAATTTTGCCCGGAGGAAGCACTTGAAACGGCTATTTCTGGTTTAAAACTTAAAGTTTCTGCCTCGGAACATACAAAATGTGTGCGTTGTTGGCACCAGTGTCACGACGTGGGTGAAAAAGCTGATCATCCGGAATTATGTGGTCGCTGCGTGGAAAATGTAGATGGCAGTGGCGAAACCAGGCAGTTTGCTTAATTATGTTGAAATGGTTATGGCTGACAGGCTTGGCAGTGGTGCTGGATCAAGCGAGTAAATTGGCTATTGATGCATCTATGCAGTTGTATCAGTCGATTGAAATCATACCTTTTTTTAATCTGACGTATGTTCATAATACCGGCGCAGCATTCAGTTTTTTAAGCGAAGCTGGAGGCTGGCAGCGTTGGTTTTTCGCCATACTTGCCTCTATCATCAGCATTGTTCTGGCTGTGTGGCTGGCAAAGCTGAAAAAACATGAAATTCTGATGGCCGCCTCTTTGTCATTGATCTTGGGTGGCGCCATTGGAAATTTAATTGATCGTGTGCTTTATGGTTATGTGATCGACTTTCTTGATGTTTATTACCAATCCTGGCATTGGCCTGCTTTTAATGTCGCCGATTCTGCGATAACGTTAGGTGTTATTTTGATGTTGCTGGAATCTGTTGGGGTTGGTAAAACCGAAGAACTTGATTAAGAACCTGTTCTAAGAAAGTTGCGAGGTCAATTTCTCCCAGTCAAACGAAGGTCCAGGATCTATTTTACGGGATGAAGCAATATCACAATGCCCGGTGATACGTTGTTTTTTTAGTTCTGGATATTGTTTTAGTAGCACATTAATCAAAATAGCCAATTGCTGATATTGAATATCAGTGTAAGGTGTCGTTTCCGTTCCTTCCAATTCTATGCCAATAGAAAAATCGTTACAACAGTTTCGGCCTTGATACTCAGAT
>JAUXDP010000157.1 GCA_030618325.1 Methylococcaceae bacterium
TGCGATGCCTTGATGTATTGGATACCAATCCACAACACTTCTCTGAATGTTCAGATGATGTGGATATTTATTGGTTTTTGAAGTCCTATACATACGACCCTCCTTAAGTTTTCTTTTAGATCATCATATACAATAGTTAGGCAAGGCATAGGGGGGTTTTAGTAGGTAAAAAGGAGGTATTTTTCTACCTACTGTTAATCAAAACTTAAGAATTTATCTTGATTAATGGTTTTTTTGGGGTATATATAAACAGGCGGAAATTGATGGGATAGTTCAAATGGGCTAAAAATGTAGATGTTGAAGTCTGGAAAACGTGGAAATGTGAGTACCACCATCCCTTTATTGACTTAAGAAAAAACGCCTTCTCCAGCGGGAGAAGGTTGGGATGAGGGGGAATAAATGCTCGATTTTATTCTCCTCACCCAACCCTCTCCAGCAAGAGAGGGCTAAACACAACAGCATTGACCACCATCCTTGGCAGTACTCGCATTATAGGTTTAACTATGAATAAAACTAATTAAGCACAGTTTTGCTTGCTGGAGCACAAAGTTCCAATTCACGCTTCAGAACCAAATCTTCATCACGGAATTGATTATTACTTAGAACCTCGGTTCTTTTATTCAGACGCTCACCTAATCCCGCTTTAACTGAGTAACACATCAGATGATCGCGTTGAGGAACATCTGGATCAGCATCTGGATCCACAATAATTCCTTCACCATTTTTACTGACTGGAGTACACATCCGAGTGGGCCTGACTAATACTAAATCTTTTCCAACTGGATCGATCTCCGAAATAGGAAGACTAAAATCAACACCCGGGTCAGTAAATTGATCAGCGACATTAACTGTTTGTTGTGCAAAGTCACTTACAGTACGTACTCTGTAGCACTTATAGTGGTTAATTACATTGTTTGGGTCTGCAGGAACAGTTGTTCCATCCAAACTCTTACCGCTGGGTACCATTAAACGGTCTGGTCTAACAGTTTGAACTGTTAACACGCCGAATTGATCCTCCATAACCACAGTTCTACGGACATGTCTTGGCTCTCTATGTGCTTTTTTAATTTTGTAACTTAACAAATGGGCCTCTGGATTATCCATACCCTCCTCAGGATCAGTTATCAGATCTGGTTTGATTGCCGGATTACAGAACATTTTAGGTTTCAACACCTTAAAGTTTACATCATCAAACTGATCTACCAACACAGCCTCTTCTCTCAGGAAGTGGCCGAAGGATTTGTAGCAGAGAAAATGATGGTCACCATTTGGTATAATCCCATCAACCTCAACGTCATCGATGGTTAACTGCAGATTAATCACACCGATTATTTCTACTTTCACACTTACCACGCCATCTAAGATATCTCTTGATGTCTGATCGGACGGCAGTGGGATCTCAACAGGTGTCCGGTTGTCCGGTTCAGTGATTCTGTCGCTGTTGTTTGTGTTCGGTAAGCCAGCGGGAAAATTTGGATCATCATTCGAAGTTACGACAACACTAGATACCCCCCCATCAGAAAAGGTAATTTTTACAACCCCACCGTCTTGGTCAGCGGCGTAATCGAAATGGATGCTCTTGGCTTCGGATAAGTCTATCGCTGGACCGCTATATGTAAAGTCCGTAGTACCCTTGGCACCCCCGGGGCCTGCGTCATGATGGCCCGCTTGGCAGTTATCACAGACCACAGCTTCCAGCTCGTCACCCGCATCGAGTTCAGCCGAAAGCGTTCGTTCCCAGCCCTCCCCAATTCCTGGAGTACCGGGCGCAAACTGCATGGCAATATTGTCACCACTTAAGGGTGCGGGACAAATTTCACTATTACCATCCACTGTGGTATCAGTACAACTTAGTTCGGGTGGGTCGGGTGGGGGTTGGAGGGTGTTAAAATCGTCGATGATAAACAGTTTTGCCTGCACACCCGTTGCAAACCCTAACCCCAGAGCCATTAAAGCTCCTACAGCCAGCAGTTTGTGTTTAAAAAAAATCGTTTTCATATATTATCTCCTAAGATTTTCTTGAATCAAGATTGTATTTATATTTCATTTCAAATGATTAACTCCCTGTAAATTAAATGTCTTGAACTGGTTTCGTGATTTCAAGATATCTGCTCGCCAACCTTAGAGGTCTGCGAATGAACAGTCTGTCCTTATACGGTCCCTTACTTCTGTATTCCCAGGTTCTGTATCACTGCCATTAAGTTAAGAAAATACGTAGGTTGGGCAAAGGAGGAACGACGTGCCCAACACAGATTTGTTGGGCACGTCGTTCCTCCTTTGCCCAACCTACATGATCACAAAAAAATCCCTTAACTTAATGGCAGTGAGGTTCTGTATGGCTATAAGCGATACTAGAATCAGAGCGAACGACATTGGTTGCCGTTTATCCAGGCAAAAAGTGACAACAAATCCTAGGGGATTAATCACCAATCGGTATTGCCTTTAATCTTTTTAGATTTTAAAAAAAATTGACCCTTTTAAGATAATTATATCCAAATCCATACCAGACATAGGGTGAATTTAGTGGGTAATTAGGAGGTATTTTTTTACCTACTGACAAGATTCACTAGGGTGAATTTTTAATCTGAATAGAGAACTTTAAAGCTGGGGATGATGATTTATGAGTAATATGAACAGCAGAATTTGAAGGGATAGTTTAGATGAGAACAGGGTTATCTTCGTCATTGGGACAATGCCAGTAAGTTAAGCCCTCTCTTGATGGAGAGGGTTGGGTGAGGAGAAAATAAATTACATAGCTATATACAAACCACAGGTTAAAAATACAATGTTCTGAAAGATGCTGTTTTATGGGTAGGAGGGGCTTTTAGCCGCGACCGAAGCAAGAACAATCGCGGCTAAAGCCCCTCCTACTTTTTGTTGACAAGTAATTTAGCAATCAGCATCTACCAACCTGTGGCTTGTTAATAGCCATGATAAATTAAGTATATCCCTCATCCCAACCCTCTCCCGCTGGAGAAGGTGTTTTTTTTTCTTAACTTATATGACTTATATGTTGATTAAAAATAATATGGAAATTTAAAGGAAATTTGTGTGTCAGGCGCATCGGTAGTGAGACCTGTAGCAACTGAAGCAATCACTGAAAATTTTGGTGTTATTGCGTAAACCAAACCAAAGTTCATTTGAGCACTGTTAGCTTCACTGGCGAAAGATTCATTCCACTCTCCCCCTTCCACTCTGGTTCTGGTTGATTGAGAAAAACGTTGTGAATAGGAAATACTCATAGTCAAACTTTCATTTAATGCTATTGCAAAGCCAAGACCAAATTGAAAAGCATTTCCTATGTCAATTGAACCCGGCACTCTTTCGTCAACTTTTGAGCTGATATCGTCGAAGTCATGTTCGAAATTATAAGAATAGCTAAAACTGGCAAAAATAACGGCGGGGTCAAGCGTTTTAACGAAAGATAATCCTGATGTGAGAGACCAGATACCATTTCCACTTGGAATCTGTTCTGGAAACTGTAAGGTATCGTTTTCCCCTGCTGTTGTTTGCTTAATGCCGAATGGATGTGTTCCAGTGGGGGCACGAACTCTAGTTGACCATACAATATCCGGCCAGTCTTTTGATTCTTGAAATAACTGGTAGGAAAAACCAAAGCTAATATCGCTGAGTTCAAAATTCAGATCAACAGTTTTTTCTACTTCCTCACCATCTGTTGCAGTTTCCCTATAAGTTGTACTTCGATACAAAAAAGGGACATTGATATCGAGTTGTATGCGGTCGGTAAGGCCATAACGCCCCGTTAGATCAAATAATAAGATATCTGATTCCACTTCGTCGACTGAAATCGTTCCAAGTGCAATAGCGTCTAAAATTAAAAATCCGCTCAAGGCAACGCGGTTTCGATCCGTTCGGGTATAACTAAACCCAGGTTCTAAGGTAAAGCCATGTTCAAAAATAGCATGCTCTTCACGCAGAACGGTTCTCATCCCTTTGTCTCTGGGTGGTTTGCGCTTATCTTTTTCTGAAATTGCAGGTTGTTTAGATTTCGGTATCGGCACTGCTCCAGGCGGGGGTGACATTTGAGTGCCTCTTTGATTGACAGCCAAAAGTCTGCCTTGTTGTTCTACTATTGCCTCCAGTGCTCTTATTTTTTGTTGCTGGCTGTCAAATTGCTGGGTTAATAACCTCACTTGTTCTTCCAAGTTTAGCTTTACGACTTTAGGTGCGGGGATTGTCGCGATCGGTGTAGCCGGGAGGGTTTCAGAATCAGCAATTGAAAGCGGAAGCAAGTCTAATATGAGTTTTTGTTCTTCGGGACTATCGCCCTCCCTTATAAAACTTTTTACTTGTACGGGCTGTTTAAGCTCGAAAACAAATCGTAGATTACCTTCTCCAGGTTTACTGCCTTTAACTTTATCGATAATACTGGCAGCAGGTATTGATACCGCTAAGGGTTTACCAAAACCTGTTCCAGGGAGATCAACAACAATCCGGTCTGGATTTTCCAGTTTTTTCACCTTTGGAGTCACAGGACCTTTTAGACGGAATTCGGCCCGGGTATGCTTGTCTTCATGTAAGATCTGCATATCATTCAAGAGAGCATTCTCGGCTCGGCAATCAAAACCAACGAGTAATACGAAGATGAAAATAAAATTGAAGACTGTTCGCTTCATCATAGGAGGTTCCTTGGTTTGCCAAAATAGCATTTTCTTTTTTTCCGTAACACACGGCTCTAACGGCTTATGCAGGCTTTTTTTAATATAACCTAAATCAATGTCCGCAACAACTGACATGTAATTATTGAATATGCTTAAACGCTTATATTATGAGGCTTGCACCCGAAGGAAAGCATCATGTTTGGAAAATCACACGCAACTGAAAAGACGATTATCACTGAGTTTTAGCCAAGAAACACTACTCTCAATGATGGCTTAATACCAATCCCAATAAGTTTGTATTTAAATTCTCCTCATCCTCGCCTTCTCCAGCAGGAGAAGGAATATAGGAGAACTTATTGGGATTGGTATAACTCATCATCTCTTGTTTGTAACAACAAAGAATAATACAAATATGACTTAATCTACGGTTAACCCACTCAATAAACAGGAACTTATTGCAGAAGCAGCCATAATGTTTACTATGTTAAAATGACGAACATACTCTGAATCATGCATAAGAAATGCTTGATTTGGGTACAAAAACTAAACAAGGAAAAAACATCAGCAAACGCAAAAAATGCAACAAGACAGTCTCTTAAATATTCGAACTGGAATTTTGCTAACCTTTCTTTTCATATGCTTACTGCTTTTAAACAGTTGTTTAAAGAATACAACCGAAAATATGGAATCGACCATTAGCCACCTGGTGAATCAGGTTTCCAGGGATAATATTAAAAATCATATCAGGGCGCTAACCCAAGAGGGTTCGCGATTCACGAATGAAGAAAAAGCCTCTATTTCTAAATACATCAACAATCAACTTGAAAGTTTTGGTTATGAAGTACAGAGTATCAAAACCCAAGATACCCTGAATCTGGTGGCAGAACTGCGTGGTACGGTTACCTCTAACAACATTTTTGTAGTGGCTGGGCACTACGATACTGTCGAAGATTCACCAGGAGCTGATGACAATGCCAGTGCCGTAGCGGGAATGTTAGAAATAGCCCGTGTGTTAGCTAAAACTTCCCTAGTGACTACTGTTCAGTTTGTGGCCTTTGACAATGAGGAAAAGGAACTGCTAGGTAGCGGCTTATATGTCCAATCCTTAAAAGACCAAGGTAAGGAAGTCATTGGCATGATCTCACTGGAGATGATTGCTTATACCTGTGGAAATTGTCAGATACCATTTTCCGATATTAAGGACTGCTTGAATGTTCAACCAGAAGGCATAGCGACTGGCGATTTCATAGGTATTGTAGGAAACACCCATTCAAAGCACATGATCAGCGATTTTAGAAATGCTGCCGAAAACTACGTGCCCGCTCTTAAATTTGTTAGCGCTGAGGTTGCAGGTAATGGCTCATGCTTTGCAAGTACCCGGCGCAGTGATCATGCATCCTTTTGGGATTTAAACTACCCAGCAATTATGATAACGGACACTGCCAATTTCAGAAATCCCAATTACCACAAAGAAACAGATACCTTGGATACGCTTGACCTAGAATTCGCAACCCAGGTGGTTAAAGCCACATTGGCAACTGTGATTAGTACTGCTAATACTCCACGCTCTCAGCTTCAGTAGTAATTTTAACCTCTTTTACTCGGCCAGCATTGAAGCAAGCTAACAGCTACAACTCACGCGTCGCATTAAAATGAATTTCCGGCCAGCGTTCTTCTGTTAATTGCAGATTGACCCGACTTGTGGCCAAATAAACAAGAAACCCACCACCATCTTCAGCTAGGTTTTCGAATGCTTTCTTTTTGAATTCTTCAAGTTTTGCTGGATCATCTGAGGTTACCCAGCGTGCTGTTGTAATTGACACATTGTCATAGACACATTCGACATTATATTCAGTCTTTAACCGATGTGCGGTAACATCAAACTGCAACACACCCACCGCCCCTAAAATCAGATCATTATTTTTCATAGGTTTGAATAATTGGGTAGCCCCTTCTTCCGTTAGTTGCACTAGGCCTTTTTGTAAGGCTTTGGAGCGTAGGGGATCTTTGAGTATGACTCGCCTGAATAATTCCGGGGCAAAATAAGGGATACCACCGAATTTGAGAGCTTCACCTTGGGTAAAGGTATCGCCTACCTGAATGGTCCCGTGATTGTGTAAGCCAATAATATCGCCAGAATAAGCTTCTTCTATATTTTTCCGGCTAGCTGCCTGAAAAGTAATGGCATTCCCGACCTGAATATTTTTGCCAAGTCGAACATGGTTAATTTTCATACCTTTATCAAATTTCCCAGAGCAAATGCGCAAAAAAGCGACGCGATCTCGATGTGCGGGATCCATGTTGGCTTGCACTTTAAAGACAAAGCCGGTGAATTTTGGTTCATCGGGCTCAACCGTGCGTTGTTCAGCTTCTCTGGCTTTGGGTGTTGGCGCATAATCAGCAAAGGCATCCAGTAATTCAAGAATCCCGAAATTATTGATCGCTGAGCCAAAAAACACCGGCGTTTGGGTGCCCGCTAAATATGCTTCCAGATTAAACTCATGACTGGCACCTTTAACCAGTTCAATTTCTTCCCGAAGCTCATCAGCCTGGTCTCCTAGCAGCTCATCCATCTTGGCCGAATCCAGCCCTTTTATCACTTCCCCTACTGCAATTTTCCCTCCATGAGTGGAGCTAAATAAATGGGTGGTATCAGTGTACAGATGATAAACACCTTTAAA
>JAUXDP010000281.1 GCA_030618325.1 Methylococcaceae bacterium
CCTTTCTGCCTATATTCCCACCAACCTGATTTCGATTACCGATGGTCAGATTTATCTGTCGCCAGTGTTATTTCAAAAAGGTGAATTACCGGCTGTCGATGTCGGTAAATCGGTTTCCCGGGTCGGTGGGAAAGCTCAGCTACCTAGCTATCTGGATATATCTGGTCCACTACGGCTGTCGTATTCACAATTTGAAGAGCTTGAAACATTTGCCCGTTTCGGTACCCGTCTGGATAATGCCACTCGCCAAAATATCGAACGGGGGCGGCGAGTAAGAGAAGTGCTAAAACAGGATGAAAGCACGCCGCTCAGTGTTTTTGAGCAAATCATGATTTTACAAGCCGTTATTGCCGGATTGTTTGATACAGTGCCGGTTGAGAGGGTTAAAAAAGCAGGGCTGCAATTATGTAGTGCCCTCACCGATCAATTTGTACCTCTGCAAAACAAGATCTACAATGGAGAACGCTTAACTACGGAAGAAAAAGACCTGCTACTAGATTTTGCGCGTTCAGTGCTTAACCCCGTTATGGAAAATGTTCATGAAAACCCTTGAGGCATTACAGCGGGACATGGATACTAGTGCCGACCTTCAAGGAATCGTCCGTACCATGAAAGTGTTGGCGGCAGTAAGTATTCGCCAATACGAACGAGCGCAGGAATCATTACAGGAATATAATCGAAGTGTCGAAATGGGTTTGCAGGTCGTTTTGCGACAGCATCCGGCAACAACATCGAAGGTTAAGGAAAAAATACAGTTGCCATTGGGTGTAGTCATTTTCGGAACCGATCATGGTTTATGTGGTCGTTATAACGAGAGTATTTCTGAATTTGCCATCAATCAACTGGATAAAATAAATCCGCATCAAGATTCTCGACGTATTCTGGTGGTTGGTGCTCGCATTGAAGCTTCTCTGCATGAAATGGGGCAAACGGTAGAAGATCTTTTTTTGGTGCCGGGGACCGTCGATAATATTACCGGCACTGTGCAGGAAATTTTGTTAAAAATTGACAGCTGGCAGCAGGATGGTGTCGAGCGAGTCATGCTATTCCATCATGCTCGCCAACAAAAAGGTAGTTATCCACCCCAGGCACGGCAATTGTTACCGGTTGATTTGAGCGACTTTAACCACAACCGGGAAAAACTATGGCCTTCACGTTCCTTGCCACAATTTTCTTTACCTGCTGAAGAACTTCTGAGCGCTCTGATTCGGCAGCAGCTGTTTATTAAATTGTTCAGTGCGTGCGCTGAATCGCTGGCTGGCGAACACGCAAGTCGACTGATGTCCATGCAGGTGGCGGAAAAAAATATTAAAGAGCGTTTGGAGTCATTAACGGCCAGCCATCGCCAGCAACGCCAGGGGCAAATTACCGAGGAGTTACTCGATGTGGTATCTGGTTTTGAGGCTTTGCAAAATAATTAGTGAGAATTTGTAGTGGTTAAAAAAACCAGTTTTCATAAATTCTCGCTCAAATTTTTTGCGCGGTCACGGGTGCAGTTTTCTATCGGTTGATTTTTGTCGAAACAACCACAGAGATGAGTCATTTGGAAATGAAAGATAAAATAAATAGTTTGTCAGAATTTGGAGACCCTCGTACTATCGAAAAATCTGGTCAATGGCCAGATTATTTGCAATATGGCTTTACTGATGAGGATATTCTAACCTTGATTGAATTGGTGACTGATCCAGCATTTAATGATAAATCCTCTGGTGATAATGCAATATGGGTACCCCTGCATGTCTGGCGAATATTGGGTCAGTTGAAAAGTACAGAAGCAATTCAGCCTTTGATTGAAATGTTTGATAGCTGGGAGGATGATGACTGGGCAATAACTGAATTACCTAAAGTGTTCAGTATGATTGGGTCACCGGCCATTGTGCCATTAACAGCATATAGTAAAGAAAAAAATCATCCTGAATTTGCTTTTGTCATTGCACTTGAAGCGCTGAAGGAAATAGCGATTGCTCAACCCAACCTCAGAATTGAAGTGCTGGAAATTTATCGACAGTATATGCAACAACCTGATGTAAAGATGTATGTACTAAATGGTTTGATAATGTCTTTTTTGTTGCATTTAAACGCAACTGAATTGATTTATGAAATTCGTACAATGTTTAATCAAGATTATGTTGATATTAGCGTAGTAGGCGATCTGGAAGATGTAGAAATTGAACTTGGCTTTCGAACTAAGCGAGCGACGCCCAGGCCCAATTATGGGTTATTTCCTGGTTTATTTAATGAAATGGGAAATAGTCAAGAAACTTTCGTTCGAGAAAAAACTAAAGTTGGCAGGAATGACCCTTGTCCCTGTGGCAGTGGTAAAAAATATAAAAAATGTTGTTTACATTAAAGATTAAAGTAAGCACAGAGAAATAGCCTTTATACACTAATTTATGAAAACAGAAGAACTGCAACAAAAGTTATCTGAACTGAACCCTGCCACCCTAAAGGGTTTTATTCTTGATCTATACATCAAGTACCCTGAACTGTCGAATAGCATTGAGACACTGGTATTGTTTAATGATCCCTCGGCTTTAAAAAAAGCCATCGCTAAACGTATTCAATCCGTTAAACGTGGCAGCAAATTTATTGATTACTATGCCAGCCAGGAATTTGCACAAAATTTGGAAAGTATTGTCGATGATATTGAAAACGGCTTACTAACGGTAGCTCCAAAAGATGCATTTGAGCTGATTGATAAATTTTTAGCAACGGCAGATTCTGTAATGAATCGTGTAGATGATTCGTCGGGTGAAATCGGAGGCGTATATACTGATACAGTAACCCTATGGCTACAGGCGGCGAAGATGTGGGGTGATACGAAAATCGACTGGCTTGAGCGCGTTTATCAGCTCTATCAAAGAAATGATTATGGCGTGATTGACTCATTATTACCCAATAGTGATATGCTTTTAAGCGAGGAACAGCTGAAACAATTAGCTTGGCGTTATGAAGGTGAAATTCGTCAGGCGCAAAAAAAGCATGTTGAAAAGGGAAGAATCAATATGGAATTACTCAGTGGAGGTATTGCGCTTGGCTCCATAGCCAAGGCATTGAAAGATCCCGTGTTGTATGAGCGCTCAGTTTTAATTGATTCGCCACAACCTAATGATCTGCAAAAAAAGAGTATTATTGCTGTTTATATCAAATTTAACCAGCTTGATAAGGCGTTGAACTGGTTGAATTCTGATTGGGGAAGTCGTTTTGAAAGCGATCGCTTGCTATTGCTGGAACAAGTCTATGAGCAAAACGGAGAAACCGAACAATTACGTCATACGCGAAAGCAGATTTATCAACTAGAACCCAGTTATACCCATCTTTTCCGCTATATCGAAATCTTGGATGAGGAAGAAAAAAATACGGTTAAGCAACAGGCCATTAAACAGGCAGAAAAAGCTGGAAATATTCTCACCAGCGCAGATTTGTTGTTGCAACTGGGAGAAACAGAACGTGCTCAACAAATGCTGGTTTCGCGTTATCAAGAGTTGACGGATTGTTATTATGAGAGCTTGGTAAGGTTGGTTAAACAGCTTGAAAAATCAGATTGTTTGCTTGCGACTACGGCGTGTTATCGAGTTTTACTGGAGGATATTCTTAATCGAGGTAATAGTAAAGCGTATACCCATGCAGCTCGGTATTTCAAAAAACTACAGCTTTTTGCGGATAAAATAAACAATTTCGAGCCATTAATTGAACACTCGAGATTTATCGATCAACTAAAAAATGATCATGGAAAAAAATATAGCTTCTGGCAACGCGTTAGTTAGCAACAACAGAAGCAGATGCTTTAGCCTCAAATCTTGGGGCGTAAAAGTTATGATATCTATAGAGGTGCCCCATAGTGTAGTCCTATTGAAAAAATTCAAAGCCGGAGGAAGAAATGCAACGGTTTATTCATGAACTGATTGAAGACAACGAGTATCAGGCAACAAGGTTGTTGCAAATACTCAGAAAG
>JAUXDP010000169.1 GCA_030618325.1 Methylococcaceae bacterium
TTGGCCTTGGCAAGTGCTTGATATGAATGAGCTGCTTGTTTATGCTGACCTTTTTCAGAAAAAGACTCGGCCTCAAATGTTTCATTCAGGTACTTATGGCGTTTGGCAAAGTCAGTCGCGCAACCAGAAAGTAAAAACAAGAAAAAACAAGTAAAAAATAAATAATGGCGGTTCATGAACGGACTAGCCTATTGATTAAATTTAGAGAACAGAATATCAGATGTCCGGTAGATTATACGTTGTTGCAACGCCTATAGGCAATTTAGCAGATTTTACTTATAGAGCGGTTGAAATTTTGAAACAGGTTGACCTGATTGCAGCCGAAGACACACGGCATGTAAAAATGTTATTACAGCACTACGCCATTAATAATAAGTTGGTTTCGTTGCATCAACACAATGAAGAAAATGCAGCACCTGGTTTAATTGAGAAAATAAAAAATGGGTTAAACATAGCTCTAGTTTCTGATGCTGGGACCCCTTTATTAAGTGACCCAGGGATGCCTCTGGTTAAATTGGCTAAGCAGCAAGGGATAGAGGTCTCGCCAATTCCAGGTGCTTGTGCATTGATTGCAGCATTATCAGTGTCAGGGTTACCTGTCACACGATTTACCTTTGAAGGGTTTTTGCCTAGAACCTCGTCAGCCAGAAAGACATTCTTTAGTAAAAAGAAAAGTGAAACGGCCACATGGGTATTTTATGAATCCAGCCATCGAATTTTAGCCTCACTTGAAGACTTGCTAGAAATTTTATCGGGAAATCGAAGAATCGTTTTAGCGAGAGAATTAACCAAAATATATGAAACGGTGGTAAATGACACTTTGGATAATGTGCTGGATCAGGTTAGAAACAATGGCAATATGCAGAAAGGTGAGTTTGTGGTGCTTGTTGAAGGTGCGGTAGTTGAAAAGAATGTGTCTGAAATTAGTGAAGAACAGAAACGTGTTTTACTGGTTTTGTTAAAAGAATGTTCGATTAAAACAGCGGTGTCAATGGCGGTTGAAATAACTGGGGCTAGGAAAAAGGTGCTGTATCAGGCTGCGCTGGAGATGAAAGGGAGCGATAATGAGTAAATTGATGGTAATCAAGTTAATCTTTGATAGTGAAATCACTCCTTGCTCACTGAAAATTAGGAATGAAGCGAGTAATTTTTTTTGAGTGCGGTAACTTGTTCATATCAACCGGCAAAGGGAACCTATTTTCTTTCGTACTCAAAATCCGCTTTCACCACTATTTTATAGCACCGAGAGTTCATCAATAAGCACTTTTGTTGCCTGTCACGACCCGACTCCATTTAGCCATAAAAGTCCTCCTGTAAGAAAGGAAAGTGCGTTAAAAATTCTATCCATCTATGGTCGGTGAGGAGTTAAAAGGGTTGCTGGATGGTCGTTTTACCATAAGTATTAATGCTAATGGTGTTAAACTGAATCAATCGACACCGTAGATTAAGCTATGCAGAAAATTTTAATGGTAACCATTTTAGTATTTATAACGATGAATACGAATGCAGAAAATAACCGCAAGCAAATAGCTCTTGCTGCAGTTGAACAATTTTTTAATATCAAAAAACAGAAATTAGAATTTGAAGGAGTTTTTGTAGAAACTGATCCGGATTATGGCCAGGTCTGTAAAATTAATGTTGATTTATCACAGGTCGGTGACGAATATCTGACTGTTAAAGGTAAATATTCGCCCGTTGGAACTATTGGTGACGGAATTTATTTTGATGAGGAAGGAAGAACCTTTGAGCAAATAGAATTGAACAAGGATTCATTAATTCTGACTCAACAACTTACTGACAGCTTTTCCAGCGGAATGAAAACAACAGTGCTACTTAGCAAGAAAGATAATGTCCTGAAATTGACACTCTATCAACAGACCAGTTTTCTGTTTTTTTCTCAAACAGTTGAAAAAAAATGTATCGTTAAAAATTACAAAAATACCACGAGCTTGTCACATAAGGAGTAGACTTATTTAACCTAGAAAGATCAGTTGGGCGCGGATTTATAGTGCAAGTCATTGGTTTTACAGTGCTTTGAAAAAATCTTAACCTCACCCTTAGGTTAGATGGAAATTTTTTTGAAGTGCTGTGGAATCAATGACTTGTGCTAGAAACCGCGATCCAACTGATTTTTCTAGGTTTAAGGAATCATTAACTTCAAAGAGGAGGTTACTATGCCTGTTGACCCGAGAAAACCCAGAATTGTTTTAGTTATTCATGGTGTCCAAGTCGGGGATGATGAAGAGCAGAATCAACATAAGACGATAAAAGACCTTTTATTAAACAGATTGGGCAATATTCCGCTGCAATTTGATACTGATATTTATCGCTACGAAAACATCAATGATGAAGCACAAAAAAAATACCGAAAATTAATTAAATTAATTGTGCCCACAGCGGTAGGAGAGTTTCTTCCAATTAACGTTTTAGAATTAATTGGAGATGTTGTGACAGCAAGGGATGATACCAGTACTGCCGCACAAATCCGAGCTGGATTTAAAGAGAAAATTTTGCAAATTTTCGAAAATGGAAACCCTTGCTACATCGTTGCTCATAGTTTAGGAACAATTTATGCCTTTGATGTCATCAATGAATTAATAGCAGATGATCGATTTTTCAATAGAAACTCACGTTTAAATTGGCCCGTACAGGGGTTTGTTACCCTGGGATCTCCTTTAGGCATTTCTATGTTTAAGAAATCACGTAAAAAAGTTACTCCTTTAGGGGATGGAACTAAATGGCTGCGCTGGCTAAATTATTGGGATAGAAATGATCCCGTTGTTTCGGGAAGGATATTTGGCAAAACAGTGCGCGGATATGAAATCGCAGAAAAATATTTAAACGGGGCAACACAGCAGGGCTGGGTAATACGAGACCTTCCAGTTGATACCGGCAAAACCTGGTTGCTTGCACACGTCGCCTATTGGGGAAACCCGATGGTGGGTGATGGACTGGTAGATTTGGTAACCAATTAAGGAGCGGACTATGAATAAACTGTATTTCGTATTTTTATTAACGCTTAGCCAGACATTCGTTCAGGGCTGTACCAATACACTTTATCAAGGTGAAATTGATGCAATGAACTCCCAGGATCAGGAACGTAAAGTAGTTTTTTACTGGACAAAAACCGAGAAACTAATCGGCAAGGATAAAGCAGGCCCTGCAATCTTAATGACAGAATGCAGCACACGCCGTTTGACCTTTGTGGAAAAGGAAAATGGCATCTTTTTTTTCGGCACACCCGGTTTGGACAACCTGGCTGATCAAACACCCATAACCTCACAAGATCAACCCTGTGGCAAAATAGTCAATGAACAGAAATTTAATGACATCCAATCAGGTACTATTAATCTAGAAATTCATTGTATGGCAAACATCGATGAATTTTCTGTCACTTCCGAGGCTACTTTGCCAGCCTATATTAAAGCACGAAACGAACCGTATAGATTCGAAATTGAGTCATTGAGCAACTGGAGTTTTTTGGGTGAAATACAAGATGCTCCCTCCCCTCCAGCGTGTAGAAACTAGAGTTCCTGTAATATCAATTCCTCCGACCCCATTGATCGGTTTTGTTGAAAGAATGTTCGATTAAAAAGCGGTTGCAATGGGGCGGTTGAAATAACAGGAGCTAGGAAAAAAGTATTGTATCAGGCAGCGTTGGAGATAAAAGGGAGTGATAATAAGTAAATTAACTGTAGCCGCTCGTATTTGATCTCAATCAATTTTTACATTGAAAGACCGTTGTCGACCCTCAGGAGACATTAGGAAGTA
Organism: Methylococcaceae bacterium; assembly: GCA_030618325.1. Classification (GTDB taxonomy): domain Bacteria; phylum Pseudomonadota; class Gammaproteobacteria; order Methylococcales; family Methylomonadaceae; genus JALSJK01. The sequence goes on from JAUXDP010000169.1 coordinate 3,772, forward strand.
TCTTCTAAAACATATATTGCTCATCACCCTATTGCCAACATATATGCGAACCTCTTGCTATCTAAAAGGTGAATAATAAAAGCTTAATTATTTTATGTATGTTTTACATAATGAACTTCTTGGAATTAAAAAATCAGAGTTTTTATCAATAACCAATAAATTTACCGTGTTTTCGATATAATTGTATTATTAACAAGCACTGTGAGGTGCCAAAAAACTCAACAAACAGTCAACTTCGCATTTCATTTATTACGGCTCATATGCCCTGGAAAACCGGAATATAGCATTGATAGACAATCAGCCCAGAACGAAAAATCTTGAGCAGCACAAGCTACTCCACACTCCTCAAGCTATATCTTCAAGGCTGGATCATGGTTTTAGCTATAGCTATCTCCGAGATTTCATTTATGGTGCAATAGATGGAACTGTCACGACATTCGCTGTTGTTGCAGGAGTAACGGGCGCACATTTACAAATTAGCGTGGTTATTATTCTAGGATTAGCAAATTTATTTGCGGATGGATTCAGTATGGCTATAAGCAATTATCTAGGAACCCGAGCAGATGAACAATTGCACCATAAGATCCGGCTACAGGAATATGAACATATTCAAATTTTTCCGGAAGGAGAGAAAGAAGAGATTAGACAGATATTTTCTCGGAAAGGATTTACTGATGGAGAACTGGAACATGCAGTTTCCGTGATTACGTCAGATGTTGAACGTTGGGTTAACACAATGCTTCAAGAAGAGCATGGTATACCACTTAAAAGTCCAAAGCCGTTGAAAGCTGCCTTAGTTACATTTAGTGCATTTGTGTTGGTCGGTTCCTTGCCATTACTACCTTTTTTATGGAACTGGTTGACTGGTTTTCTTATTTTGGAACCCTTTCAATGGAGCGCTTCGGGTGCTGCATTCGCTTTTTTTGCAGTTGGCTCACTGAAGGGGCGCTACGTGGAACAAAAATGGTACAGGTCTGGAACTGAAACTTTATTGATGGGTGGTAGTGCCGCAGCTTTGGCATATTGGGTAGGGCTGATGCTAAGAAACCTAGTGGTATAGTAAAGATGATTTTATTTGTAAAAAATACCGCTTTCCTTTCTTCCATGGATAAATTATTAATCTCTGACGAAGGTCCGTTCTTGACTGCCAAGCGCCCATCATGACTATCAATTTAGAAGAAAGTTAAAGCATATTTCATAGGTCGCTTCACAACCCACTGCGGTCGGTCAAGATTACCCTTTATAGAGAAATAACATCGCCATAAGCAGGGATTTTACGAATTACAGCGTAGCAAAATGTCCTTGTTTATTGACCTTGTTAGGCTACCTTGTTCGTGTGGGTTCATTGTCATAGCAGATATTTGATGGTTTTATCACACCAGTTTTACAGCTAATGTTTTGATTTTTTTCTGCACAGCATCCGTTAACGTTGGGTGAAGTTCTTTGGAAATAGAGCCTGTAAACAGTGTCCCAACAGTTTCTGCTCTAATAATTTGCGCAGTCATTTTAAGTTGCTTATGGGTTCCATACATCAGGCGACCTATAAATCCAGGCGCTGCGCATGAGGAAATAATAACAGCCTTTTTCTTTTGCACATTTGATTTTCTAAATTGAGGATAATTCTTATCCCACGGCCAGTATGCATAGACAATTAACCGTTCCATAAAGCGTTTGAAGATGGCAGTGACTGAACCAAGGTTTGTGGGTGAGGCGAGAATAAAACCGTCGGCCTGTTCTATTTTGTCAAGCAATTCTTCCATCCCGTCATGTTGCACACATTTACCGGGCAAATTACCTGCCTGTTGAGTGCACTCTCGGCAATTGAGGCAAAACTCAATTGGATACTCACGAAGCAGAATAAGCTCAACTTCTGCCCCAGCTGACTTTAGAGCATGCAACATCACCTCGACAGCTTGATCAGTTATACCGTCATCTCGATATGAACCATTAATTGCGAGTATCTTGTTCATGATGTTTCTTCATTAAAAAGCTGTTTCTTTGCTACTATAAATACAGCTTTACCTTTTCCTGGATGCCAAAAGCGGTCAATATCAAAGCCAGCATCTACCAAACTAGTCTTCAACTGATCCTTAGTAAAAAAATTAACCAATGGCATCAATCCAAGTAATTTTCCGATCGGTGTGATAATTTTTAACCACTTCATCGTATCTCCCAGGCACATTGTACTGCTGATGAATATACCGCCTGGCTTAAGCATTTTATATATATTGGCTATTACTGCTTCCTTATTCTCAAGTAAATGCAAAATACTGAAGCCTAGCACGACATCTAACTGTTGTTCTTGATCATTTAGATCATCTATTGTTAACGTTTCAAAAGTTATATTATCAATCTTTTTCTTATCAGTCTTATCCTGGGCAATTTCAATCATTTTCGATGAAATATCAATTGCTCTGATATGTTTCACGTAAGGTGAATGAATTATGGCGGTTGACCCTGTCCCACAGCCTAATTCCAGAACCTCCATATCCGGTTTTAAGTATTCGTGTGTGAGTTGTATTTTTTTCTGATAAGACGCTTCATCAGCAATAGGTTGCTTCGAATAACGTTTTGCCATTCTATCCCAAAATTTTGCTGATTTATCCATCAATACTCCAACTTCGGTACTACCTAATGACAAGGGTAACATGTCCATTGCTTATGTTTTGATGCCTCAATATTTGCTGCATAGCGATCAAAAACATCTCTCTAGTCAGTTACCAAATCCCGGAAATCAATCGATATCGTGTCTGTTTAGCATATTCAGAATAACCCTCTAGCTCCTCGTGCAAGGTACGATCCTCGAGGTAGGTACGTATAATTAGCAACAGTGTCAGAAACACCGCAAGAATTAACGAGTAGCGTGACCCGAGTGCTACAGGTAGTGCAAACAGCAAAACAATCACAACAGTGTACATAGGATGACGCACCAGCGCATAGGGCCCAGTAGTAACCACCTTGTGACCACGATCCTTATCTATTTTTACTACCTGCGATAGATAAGTATTCTCACGCATTACCCAACCAAGAAACAAAAAGCAGGGCAAATGTACAAGCATGGCCAAAATCTCCATCCATACTGGCAAGGGATCACTCCACCCATAACGCACCACATC
>JAUXDP010000115.1 GCA_030618325.1 Methylococcaceae bacterium
CTCAGGCAAAAGCCGATGGAACTTACAGCAAAGCGCTACAAACATTAGCCAACCTGGATTGCCTGATCATTGACGACTGGGGACTTGAACCATTAAAAGCGGCACAACGTAATGATTTAATGGAAATTATGGATGATCGTCATGAAGATGCCTCCACTATTATGATTAGTCAATTACCCACGGATCAATGGTATCAATCTATTGGCGATAATACACTGGCTGATGCTATTTTAGATCGGCTGATGCACAACGCTCACCGGATCAACACAAGGGAGAATCTATGCGAAAAACACAATCAGAATTGACTGATCGTGAACACTTAGAGGTAAAATAGCCAAAACCCAATGCGTGAACAAGGGAAGTGTTCACGATGGCCAGAATCGGTGTTCACCATCGCCAGTATACGCAACTTGGCCATTTTGATTATTAATTGAAAATAATTTATAAAGTCTTATGAAAAAAATATTTGTAACTTTAGCAATATTATTAGTGGCCTCTAATGCCTATTCCCTAGATGTTGAAATGAATGATTCAAGTATATCGATTCGCATGAATGAGGGAGGAGAAAGCGTATCAATAAACAACTCGAGTAATGTAAATAAGTCCTCTCAAAGTATTGTGATAAATGACGAGGAAATAGATTCAGTTGATATTGATCAGCAAAGTGATGACGATGAAGATAGCCTTGATGTTGAAATGGAAAATTTTATGGATTAATTTTTTTCTACTCTCGCCTACTAATTTTTGTAAATTCAAAGCAAATTAGTTTTTTTACTAGCGTGCTCGGAACGATTGGGTTGCCCACCTGACCAAGCTAGCCCTCAGATTTGTTCAAGGCCATTTTGAACAATTTCTTACGAAGCCATTTCCTCCTGCAACACCATTTGCGCTTGATAAGGCTGATCTCCAACAGGCTTCATTTGTTTATAACTACCATCACTCTGTAGTATCCATGCTTGAGAGTCATCTTTTAGATAGCAATCTAAATCGTGCATAATTCGGTCATGCAGTTTTTTGTTTTCAACAGGAAAGCAGGTTTCTACCCTTCTAAACATGTTGCGACCCATTAAATCCGCACTGGCCGCATAAACTTCCGGATTACCGTCATTTTCAAACACGTAAACTCGGGTATGTTCCAGGAATCGGCCTATGATAGAACGAACTTCGATATTTTCTGAAACACCGGCAACACCCGGCCTTAAACAACAAATACCTCGTATGATTAATTTTATTTCTACACCCGCCTGTGAGGCACGAAAGAGCGCTTGTATGGCTTGCTCTTCAACAACCGCATTCACTTTGATAATAATCCGAGCGGGTTTTCCTTGTTGGGCATTTTTAGTTTCTCTTTCGATTTTTTCTATAAGGCTTTTGTGCAACGTAAAAGGTGATTGCAACAATTTGTTCAATCGGATAACTTTACCCAAACTGGTTAATTGAACAAATACCCGCCTGACATCCTCACCCAACTCTTTATTACAGGAAAACAAGCCATAATCGGTATAAAGCCGGGCTGTTTTGGGGTGGTAATTACCCGTCCCCAAGTGAATATAATTGCGAAATTTTTTGCCTTCCTTTCTTAGAATGAGACACATTTTGGCATGGGTTTTATAACCAACCACGCCATAAACCACGTGCACAGCAGCATCTTGCAAGCGTTCTGCCAAATCTATATTTTCTTGTTCATCAAATCTGGCCCGTAGCTCAATAACGACGGTAACCTCCTTACCTTCCTTCGCCGCTTTAACCAAAGCATTAACAATAGGTGAATCAGGCCCAGTTCGATATAAGGTTTGTTTAATTGCCAGAACATTTGGATCAGATGCAGCCTGGCGTAAAAAATCAATAACCGGTGCAAATGACTCAAAAGGATGGTGCAGTAGAATATCTTGCTTTTTTATGATTTCAAAAATATTTTTATTTTTTGAAAATACCGAAGGTAATGTCGGTTTAAATGGGATAAATTTAAGGTCAGGACGTTCAATTAGGCTATATATTGCCTGTAATCGATCTAAATTGACTGGCCCTTCAACTAAAAACACACGCTTCATATTCATGCCAAAAATAGAGCGCAAAAACTCTACTGTTTCTTCCGGACAATTGGCATCAATTTCAAGACGTACTTCATCACCATAATTACGCATTGCCAACTCACCTTCGACAGCATGTAGCAAGTCATCAATCGCATCATCATCAACAAAAAGATCACTATTCCGAGTTACCCGAAACTGGTAACATCCCTTGACGGTCATCCCATGAAATGATTCGTTGATAAACTCATGAATAATGGAAGATAAAAATACAAAATCATATGGCCCGCCATCGGTTAAATCGGCTGGCAACTGGATAATTCTGGGTAACGCTCTTGGCGCCTGTAATATTGCTCTACCACTATTACGCCCAAACGCATCTTTTCCGGTCAAGGAAATAATGAAGTTTAAACTTTTGTTTAAAATACGAGGAAAAGGATGCGCAGAATCAAGACCCACTGGCGTTAAAATAGGAAGCAATTCTTCGTGAAAATATTGTTCCAGCCAATTTTTTTGTGCTTCCGTCCAATCCTTGCGCCGAAAAAAATGAATATTTTCTGCACTCAACAGAGGAATTAAAACATCATTTAAAATTCGATACTGATTAGCAACCAATTCATGTGCTTTTTCTGAAATTGCAGTCAACTGCTCAAGAGGCGTTAAACCATCTGAACCCACCGATGTTGGATCCATTGCCGCCAGTTGTAACACACCAGCAACTCTGACCTCATAAAATTCATCCAGATTGGAGCTGGAAATACATAAGTAATTAAGCCTTTCCAGCAACGGGATTTGTTCTATTTCAGCCTGGGCCAGAACGCGTACATTAAATTCCAATAAACTTAATTCACGGTTGATATAAAGTTCTGGTTTTAATAAATCAATTTCATCAGTCATTGGTTATTGTAATTTTCCTGTGATAAAAACGTGCCAATCCGCGATCTGCTCTACTGCTAAATCCAGCTGTGCATAGCTTAATTGTAATTTAATTTCGTCCAATGTGAAGGCCGCTAATAAAGAATGAAAAAAGTCGTGTTTGAGAATGTCTGGCTCGTTAGCAGCGTATTCATCGACCATTTGGTTTGCTATGAATTCACTTTCAGGTCTTAATAAATCCATGATAAAAATCGAAGTCCTGGTTTTTGAACAAGCTTTTATAGTTTGCCAAAGCATTTGCGGATCCGATAAATGATGCAATAAACTATTACTGAAAATCACATCATAAGATCCTGGCAGCGCAGTGTTAAAAGGTATTCTGGCACAGATAAAGTTTATTTGCCTTGCTAACTCCGGCGTTAACCTTTTGTTACCATAATCCAGCATGGGTTTTGAACCATCAACAGCATCTATCGTACATTCAGGATATTTCTGGGCAAATCGGAAACAAATATCACCTGGCCCGCAACCTAAGTCCAGAGCCTTACCTGAAAAATTAGGGTCGAGATAATTACTGATAAGCTCAATAAAACGATTATGTGGTTCTGAAAAATCTGCTTCTGCGTAAGCTTTTACTTGACCTTGTTCTTCCATTAACTCCGGCTCCTGGGTTCTACGCATCAATAAACCCCCTTTTCCCCTGCAAACCTCCTGTATGAACTGCAATGATACGGTGGCCCTTAGCAAAATACCCTTGCTTGACCAGAGCATAAATACCATACATCATCTTCCCGGTATAAACAGGCTCCAGTTCAATACCCGTTTGATGTTTAAAGCCATTAATAAAATCGAGCAATGTTGGAGTAGTTTTGGCGAAACCGCCAAAATGATAGTCGTGATTGATCGACCATTGACAGAAACTCGTTGAAGAATCAGGTAAGAGCTTTTTAACATCATGCTCCAAAAAATGCGTCCCTTTTAAAGCCGAAAAACCAAGTACTGCAGTCTGATCAAGTGAAGCTGCAATCATACCAGCCATAGTTGTACCGGTTCCACAAGGCACACAAATCGTATCGTAAGCTATATCAATTTCCTCTACCATTTCAGCCACACCCTGCAAAGCATATCCCAGAGCACCGCCTTCAGGCAACCAGTATTCATTTGGTTTTTGCTCAGGAAGTGATTGATAATGCCTTAATTCCCGATATGAGGAACGGGAAATAAACTTCAATTGCATACCCCAGGTAACCAGATCTTTTAGTGTTGGATTAAAAAGTTTTGGTTGTTCTCCTCGCACATAAGCCACGGTCGATATATTGAGCAATCTTCCAGTATAAGCTAATGCATGAAGATGATTAGAATAAGCACCGCCCATACTAATTATCGTATCGGCTCCTGTCGAAATCGCATGTTGCAAAATATATTTCAGCTTTCGCCATTTATTGCCGGAAATTATTGGGTGCAATAAATCATCACGTTTTAACCAAAGCTCGATTTGATGGTCATCTAAAAGAGGAGCCGTTACCTTAGTCAACAATGAAGGTTGCAACTGCTGTTCTAGATTTCTCAGTTGCGGGTGCATATTCAGGTTTGTGATTGCTTAATGGCCCAGGCAATATCAGCAGCCTGTCTATTCTCCAAAATATCGTGCACCCTATATATTTGTACCCCAGCCATAACCCCCAAAGCCGTGGTAACAGCGGTTGCATTAGCTAGCTCTACCGGTTCGGTAATATCACAAATTTTCCCCAAAAAACCTTTCCGGCTGGTGCCCAACAATACCGGAAAACCAGTATCTACGAAACGCTGCAAATTCGCCAATAAATCAAAATTATCTTGTTTACGCTTGCCAAAACCAATGCCCGGATCAATTACAATATTGCCTTTTTTGATTCCTGCTTTAACAGCAATTTGAATCCGTTGTTCCAGAAACACCAGAACCTCATCAGTTACCACTTGGTAACTTGGATTATCCTGCATATCTTGAGGTGATCCCTGCATGTGCATCAAAATGATCGGCACATCCCGTTCAGCAGCCAAGGTTAAAACAGCTTCATCATCACGCGCTGCAGCAATATCATTAATAATATTTGCCCCTGCATCAAGCGCAGCTTCTGCAACTATACTCTGTGTAGTATCAATGCTAATCGGTATATCCACAGAAACTTTTTCCCTGATACCTTCTATCACCGGAACGACCCTGCGAATCTGCTCATCTACACCCACCTGTTCTGCATTGGGCCGTGTAGACTCGCCACCCACATCAATAATATCAGCACCTTCTGCAAGCATTTTTGCCGCTTGTTTCAAAGCCGCATTAACACCAGAGAATTGCCCACCATCGGAAAAACTATCAGGTGTAACATTTAATATCCCCATAATAACCGGCTTTTCTATCTTTCTAAACATAAATAATGCCTCACCCAAATTTGAATCCGAAGTCTTAGTATATATTACTTGAACCACTAAATTTATTTGCCCTACAAACAGACATTTATTAAAGACTTGAAGACGCTGTAGAAAAGTGTTATTAACCACTTTTAACAAAAAAAATGAGGAACTGCTTATGTATACAAAAATAAATGTACCCCACTTTATGGCAGTTGTTATATTGCTCTTTTCACTGCCTGCAAGTTCAGCATTGCTAGGCTTTAATAATATTTATGTGGTCGGAGATAGTCTTTCTGATACCGGAAATGTTTTTCATTTATTGGGCGGAGCAACAACTGAACCACCTTTTACTGATTTAATTCCTTCTGCAGCATATAGTAGCGGTCGGTTGTCGAATGGACCCGTTTGGGTCGAGCAGTTGGCATCAAGACTGGGATTAGACGTTCAGGCATCGTTGATAGGTGGAACCGGGTATGCGTATGGTGGCGCACGGACTGGCGCAGTAAATTCGCTAACGCCTTCATTAACAGAACAAGCCAAGGAAATAGTCAACCTACCAGGTAGGCTTCAGTCAGATGCATTGTACATCGTATGGGGAGGGAGCAATGATGTTCGTGATGCTGCAGCTACTGCCAATCCAACTCAGGCGGGTCTAATTATCCAAGACACCTTAAATAATATAGGTGGTGTAATTTCATCATTAGCAGGGGACGGTGCTACCCGCTTTTTGGTGCCTAATCTTCCTGATCTGTCCATAAGTCCTGCTCTCCAGGCTGCTGACCCTCTCACAAAAGGGTTTTTCTCTCAGTTATCATTAAGTTTCAATGAAAACCTTACTTCTATCTTATTACCTAGCCTCGAGGCTAGTTTACAAATAAATATAACTGAATTTGATTTTGAAAGTCTGGCAAACAATATTATTGCAAATCCAAATGACTTTGGGTTAACGAACACTACCGATCACTGCATTCAATTGGGTGGCGAGGTCTGTTCGAATCCTGATGATTACCTTTTCTGGGATGGCATACATCCAACTACTGCCGGTCATACAATTTTGGGGGATCAGGCCTTTGCAGCGTTAATACCTATACCTGCTGCCTTACCATTGTTTATGACTGGATTTTTCATTCTGGGGTTTTATTCCCGTCGCAGAAAATCAGTTTAAAAAACAATTGGGGTCAGGTTAACTTTCAAACAAAAATAACATTTGTAGGGGAATAGCTTGTTTTCCCCAGCAAGTGGTCACTTAATGTAGCGGCAATATAGCCAAATATAGGAATAGTTATGGCATTCCAACCAAGCATCCGTGTTACCAGTTAACGCCGCAGAGAATTAACTCATGCCGACTCATCTTCTTTAGCTTCCGCGTAACTATTAACAAAAGCCTGTAAACCTTTTTGAACGAGATTAAAAGTTGTATCTATATTGCTCGCTATATCGCCCTCCAGAACGCTTAGCCCATCTAGGACCTCTCTGGCTTCTTCAAAGCCAGTTTCAATGCCTCCGCTTAAGATTTCAGCAAAGGACTTGGCGGCTTCTTCATCTGACATCTCAGAGTTTTGCTCTCGATAAATGGAAAAAAAGGCAGTACTCATTGAAATAATTCTATCCGCTGTTGCCTCAGGACTAACATCAAGATCTGAATCATAGGCATTCTGTATGGCATTATCACCAAATTCGGCTTTTAAAACATCATTAATACCTTCTATTGCAGTCTTATAAAGTAAGGTCATCGACTCATTTCCGGCACTGACACTAACGTTTAGATTAGCTTGAAGAATAGAGGCATTATATTGCTGCTTAATAGATGCGGCTGTATTTTCAGTTTTTTTTATGTCATTTTTTGTATGAGCTTCTTCAGATACCTTCTGACCTAAAGCCCCTTCAGTCGCTCGATCATGATTTACTTTCAAATCTCTGACTGTACTAGCTAATGAATTTGTACTCGTTATATTTCCCATACCAACCCGCTATATTTTCGTTTATTAAATAGTTAGCGACTTGTTTGATGAAATCTTGAGAAAATATTTAAACTCACTGCAAGCAAGGTAGTATTATACCAATCCCAATAAGTTCTCATATATTCCTTCTCCTGCTGGAGAAGGCGGGGATGAGGAGAATTTAAATACAAACTTATTGGGATTGGTATTATTAGACTGGATTTGCATATACTTCGCACCGATGCGGAATTTATAGCGAAACCATGAACAATTGAAATATAAGACAAAGTGGAAAAAACAAATGGATGAAGCGGATACATCTATAAAAGCCTATGACATACTCTACAAAAGCGTTCCTTCGATTGGCTTTTTAAACCGAAAAAAAAGAGTTAAAGCTTATCTCAAAGTGACAAAAATAGCGCAACAAATGATTGATGAGGAAGAAATCAGTGAAGATCAGGCGCTTTATTTACTCTCTATCCTGGTACGTAAATATTCCCGTTTTCAAAAAGCATCGATGATGACTGCTCTTAATTTATCTGATATCAAAAGAGAGCTGATTACATCCGTAGGTTTTAAATATGCGAATGATTTTCGATGTAGTATGAAGATGATGCCTGTAGACTACGATAATTCTATTCAGCCCTAGCTAAATGGAGAGTCTGTCGACTCAAATAGGGCTAATGATTTCAGTTGAGTAGATGGCACTCTATTTGGCCTGCATAATTATAGGGAGGAATAGCTAACGTTTTCCGCCATAAGTGATTCCTCAATGTTGCGGCAGCGTTGCCAAATGTCGGAAAAGCTGAACCATTCCAACTTACGCTTCCGTGTTACGAGTTATTTCTCAATAAATGTAAAAATGGAAAATAGCCCTCAGTATTTTCCATACATTTTTTGATCCCCCGAAAGGGATTTGGTCAACTAAATATAAACGTTAGCTCAAATTTTGAAGATAAGGTATTATGCCCTTTGAGTATAGGTATGCTTACTTTTTAGAATAGTTGTTTTGATAAGGAAACATTGATATAGATGCTCGCTTTAGCGATTAACACATAAAGAGGAAATAAAAAATGAACATGATGTTTTTTGTAAATCGCATAGTTCTTACATTGTTGATTGCTATATTAGTAGGATGTGCCGCTCCACAAAATATAGTACAACCTACCCCGCATTTCGGCTGGGAATCCCCTGTTAAGTCTCGATCTAATAATGTGAATCTTGCTTTGGTAAGCCCAAACTTCAGTAGTCACTCAAATTTTGGGTCTTATAAAGGGAACCGTTACTTAAAAACCTACCTCAATTCGTTTCAGACAGATTTACAAGCAGCACTTATAGCCAAAGGCTTCTCAGTTACGGGTCCCTATGACGATTTTGATATGATGACATATCCAAATAAAAAGGTCTCGAATTTAGCTCTTGTTCCGGAACTTATTTTAAATATCGATGAAAACCACACCAATACCTTTAGTAACGATGATGGGTCCTATTTCAAAAAAGAAGGAAAGATTCACTTAAATGGGTTTATTAGATTCACTCTGCTGGAACCAATTTCTGAAGAAAAAATGTGGATAAAAAAAATTAACCTACCCGAGCAGGAAGAACCTATATCAGTTGACATGCTCTATACTACTCCAGATAGATTAAATTCATTACATGCCAATAAAGACAATAGAGATGCAGCTCTTGTCGATATGTTAAATAGAATATACCCGGAGGTTATGAAAAAGTTTTGGAACTATCTGAACGATGAAGAAATAAAAATGATAGTAAAAGCATCAAAGGGTCTGAGAGCTAAAAAACGTTATTAATAAACCATGCTCGTAACTAAATATGCTTTTCCAAAATATGGATTCATTTAGACTTACACAATATTGTATCGGAGTGAATATCTCGTGGGATGGAAAAGTGATAACGCATTCCGCAATTCACTGTCAACCATTCAGAAAAATATCGGATTACGCTATCACTCATCCGGCCTACACATCCATCTTACGAGTTACATGTCAGAGAATAAATGATGACATCAAAAGAAGCAGTTTTAAAAAGTTTACAAGAACTAAGAAAAACATCAACGTATTTGGAAGTTTATGAACATATTATAAAGAATGGTTACTATGATTTTGGGGATTCTAAAACACCTTCACAATCAGTTTCAGCGCAATTAGGAAATTTTATAAGAACTGGTGACTCTAGAGTACAGAGAGTTAAAAGAAAAAATGGGAGCTTCGCTTATTATTTAGCAGAATTAAAAAATGAATTAATAATTGAAGAGACTCAATTATCAGATAATGATTTAAACAGAAATGATACGTATGGTTTTACTAAATTAAATTTAAATTTAGATTTAGATTTTCCAGAAAATGAAGAGTCTCAGTCAACAGAAAAACAACCTTATCGAGAAAGA
>JAUXDP010000020.1 GCA_030618325.1 Methylococcaceae bacterium
TTTTTAGCGCAGATTGAAGATTTAGTATTAGTAGAAAAAGCATTGACTAATAAAACCCTGGCAGGTTTGGATGAAAATAATTTACGGCAATTAAAGAGAAAAGGCTTTTCTGATGCCCGCATTGCTAAGCTACTAGATACTTCTGAATCGGAAGTACGTAATAAAAGACACAAGTTGAATATCAGGCCTGTTTACAAACGTATTGATTCGTGTGCAGCAGAGTTTTCATCAGATACCGCTTATTTATATTCTACTTATGAACAAGAATGTGAAGCCCGTGTTTCTGAAAAAGAAAAAATCATTATTCTGGGTGGCGGGCCTAACCGTATAGGGCAGGGGATAGAGTTTGATTACTGTTGCGTACATGCAGCGCTGGCACTACGCGAAGATGGTTATGAAACCATCATGATTAATTGTAATCCAGAGACGGTATCCACAGATTTTGATACCTCGGATCGGCTCTATTTTGAGCCTGTAACGCTGGAAGATGTACTGGAAATTATTGCCCTTGAAAAACCAAAGGGAGTTATTGTTCAATATGGTGGGCAAACACCATTGAAGCTTGCTCGTGCTTTGGAAGCGGCTGGAGCGCCGATTATTGGAACATCTCCAGATTCTATTGATTTGGCTGAAGATCGGGAACGATTTCAAAAATTGCTGGATAAATTGCAATTAAAACAGCCTCCCAATGCAACAGCGCGTTCTGTTGAACAAGCCGTTAGCTCTGCAAAAGAATTAGGCTATCCTTTAGTAGTAAGGCCCTCTTATGTATTAGGGGGGCGGGCAATGGAAATTGTCTTCAATGAAGAAGGGTTGCAACGCTATATGAAGGAAGCAGTTAGTGTTTCCAATGATTCGCCAGTTTTGTTAGATCGATTTCTTGATGATGCTGTGGAGATGGATGTTGATGCCATTTATGATGGCGAGCGTATTTTAATTGGTGGAGTCATGGAACATATTGAGCAAGCCGGTGTCCATTCAGGTGATTCTGCTTGCTCAATTCCACCTTACGATCTGGCGCCTGAAATACAGGATCAGTTGCGTGAGCAAGTTGCAAAAATGGCTGAGGCTTTAGGTGTCATAGGCTTGATGAATACCCAGTTTGCGATTCAAGGTAAGGATGTGTATGTGCTTGAGGTTAACCCAAGGGCATCCCGCACAGCCCCTTTTGTTTCCAAGGCAACGGGTTACCCATTGGCAAAAATTGCTGCTCGTTGTATGGCAGGAACAACTTTGGCAGAACAAGGTATTACAGAAGAACGTATTCCAGACTACTATTCAGTTAAAGAAGCAGTGTTTCCTTTTGTTAAGTTTCCTGGAGTAGATCCATTGTTGGGGCCAGAAATGAAATCAACGGGAGAAGTGATGGGAGTGGGCAAAACTTTTGCCGAAGCATTTGCCAAGTCCCAACAAGCTGCGGGTATTGATTTGGATTTAAGCGGTAAAGTGCTGATTAGTGTTAGAGATGCAGATAAGCCGAAGTTACCTGAATTGGCAAAAATGCTGGTGGACAAAGATTATCAGATAGTAGCTACTCAAGGGACTGCCAAAGTGCTTAAGGCATCGGGAATCTCCTGTGATATGGTTTTCAAGGTAAATGAAGGCAGGCCAAATACGGTTGACATGATTAAAAATGGACAAATTCAATTAATTGTTAATACCACTGAAGGTAAAAAAGCGATTACCGATTCTTTTACTATGAGACGGGAGGCGTTACAACAACGGATTACCTATTACACAACTATGGCTGGGGCCAAAGCGGCTTGTTATGCTTTAGGTGAGTTAAAGGTTGCTGATGTTAATTGTTTGCAGGATTTGCATAGAAGTTTGAAGTAATTGTTATCGGTTGTTGGTTACCAGTTGGCGGTAAGAGAAAATCTGAGATATGATTCTTTGAGAAACCGACAACAGATAACTGAAAACCGATGTTATTTTTTGGAGTTATAGATGAATAAAGTACCCTTAACGGTTACTGGAGCAGAAAAGCTTCGTAAGGAATTAGAAGAATTGAAGGCAGTTACCAGGCCGCGCATTATTAAAGCAATAGCGGTAGCCAGAGAACATGGCGATTTGAAAGAGAATGCTGAATATCATGCGGCACGTGAGCAACAAAGCTTTGCAGAAGGTCGTATTGCGAATATTGAAGGAAAATTATCAAATGCTGAAATAATTGATGTAAAAAAAATAAATGCTAATGGCAAAGTTGTTTTTGGTGCTACTGTTGAGATTGAGAATATCAACACCGAAGAAACAGTAGTTTACCAATTAGTTGGTGAGGATGAGGCAGATATAAAACAAGGTCGCATATCGATCGGTTCGCCGATAGCTCGTGCATTAGTCGGTAAAGAAGAGGAGGATGTTGTGACTGTGAAAGCGCCGGGTGGTGAGATTGAGTATGAGATATTGTCTATAAAATACATTTAGTCTTTTTTTGGCTTTTCTCGGTAGATAATAATTATTTGGCCAATACTTTGTATCAATTCAGCTTCTGTTGTGGAGCAAATGGTTGTGCTGATTTCTTTTCTGGACTGACGATCAGCACCGCGAATTTTTACTTTGATCAATTCATGCGTATCTAAAGCCAATTGAATTTCATTGATAACAGCCTCGGTTAGTCCGGATTGACCAATTAAAATAACGGGTTTTAACGCATGTGCCTGAGCACGGAATTTCTTTATATCTGATGGGTTCACGATTGTTCCTGAAAAAAACGGGTAATTCTACACGATTTAGAATGTATGGCACGCAGTAAAAGTAGTCATAAATGGCTTCAGGAACATTTTCAGGATGAGTTTGTCAAAAAAGCACATGCGCAAGGATACCGCTCCCGAGCCGTCTTTAAGTTGATTGAGATTCAGGAAAAAGATCGAATCATCAAGCCGGGCATGAATGTTTTGGATTTAGGCGCAGCTCCTGGCGGTTGGTCGCAGTATGTGCGAAAACAGATAGGGAAAAAAAATCAAATTATTGCCTTGGACATATTACCTATTGAACCACTGGAGGGAGTTGAATTTATTCTGGGTGATTTTACAGAAAATGAGGTATTAGATACTTTACTCGATGTATTGGGTGGAAAAAAAATACATTTAGTATTATCTGACATGGCTCCAAATATCACCGGAAATAAAGAGATAGACCAGCCTCGCTCCGTCTATTTGGCAGAGTTGGCGTTGGATACAACACGACAAGTGCTGGTACGAGGTGGTGATTTTCTGGTGAAAATGTTTCAGGGTGAAGGATTTGATTCATTTTTTCAGGATATACAGCAATCTTTTACCAAGGTAGTGATTAGAAAACCGAAAGCTTCTCGGGCTAGGAGTAATGAAGTGTATATTTTGGCAAAGGGGTTTAAAAATTGAAGATAGCCCCCACCTTCAATATATGATGAAAAGGGATCATCTAAAGCGTGACAAAATCGAATAATGGGTAAAATTGCCGGTCAGGTTTGATAAATCCTGATACAATTTTATGAATATTTATAAACAGGCCGTTTCAGGTCAGGAGCAAATAGCTTGAACGATATGGTAAAAAATATAATTCTCTGGGTTGTAATTGCCGTTGTACTGATGTCCTTGTTCAATAGCTTCGGTATGCGAAGTAATCGACCAGGCACTTCAATTTCTTATTCACAGTTTATTGATTCCGTAAAAGCTGGTCAGATTCAAAAGGTTATCATTGACGATAAAGTTATAAAAGGCAAGACTCAGGGTGGAGAAAACTTTACAACTTATATGCCGGAAGACCCGCATTTAGTCGATGATTTGTTGGCCAACGGTGTAGAAATTAAAGCGCGTGAACCTGAGCAGCAATCCATGCTCATGCAGATTTTTATTTCCTGGTTTCCGATGCTGTTGTTGATTGGTGTATGGGTGTTCTTCATGCGGCAAATGCAAGGAGGAGGTACAGGTGGTCGTGGCGGGGCTATGGGGTTCGGAAAAAGTAAAGCCAAATTGCTGGAAGAAGATCAAATCAAAGTTACATTTGCTGATGTTGCAGGAGTTGAAGAGGCCAAGGGAGAAGTGGAAGAAATGGTCGATTTCCTGAAAGACCCGGCGAAATATCAGAAATTAGGTGGCAAAATCCCTCATGGGGCGTTAATGATTGGCCCACCAGGTACCGGTAAAACATTATTGGCCAGAGCCATTGCGGGCGAAGCAAAAGTGCCCTTTTTTACTATATCTGGTTCAGATTTTGTCGAAATGTTTGTTGGTGTTGGAGCATCTCGAGTTCGGGATATGTTTGAGCAGGCTAAAAAACATGCCCCGTGTATTATTTTTATCGACGAGATTGATGCGGTTGGACGCCAGCGTGGCGCCGGTTTGGGTGGAGGTCACGATGAACGTGAACAAACATTGAACCAATTGCTTGTTGAAATGGATGGCTTTGAAGGCAATGAAGGTATTATTGTCATAGCAGCTACCAACAGACCCGATGTTTTGGATAAAGCACTGTTGCGTCCTGGCCGGTTCGATAGACAGGTGACAGTTGGGTTGCCAGACATCAAAGGACGAGAGCAAATCCTGAATGTACATTTAAAAAAAGTACCTATGGCAGATGATATTATTGTTAAATATATTGCCCAGGGTACGCCAGGTTTTTCTGGTGCGGATTTAGCCAATCTGGTGAATGAAGCTGCGTTGTTTGCTGCCAGAAACAACAAGCGCACCGTTACTATGGCCCATTTGGAATTAGCCAAAGATAAGTTGATTATGGGCGTTGAGCGTCGATCCATGGTCATGAGTGAAAAAGAAAAGAAAATGACGGCTTATCACGAAGCCGGTCATGCGATTGTCGGTAGGATAGTTCCAGAGCATGATCCTGTTTATAAGGTGAGTATCATGCCGCGTGGACAGGCACTAGGGGTAACGATGTTTTTACCCGAGAGAGATCAATATAGTTACAGTAAATGTAAGCTAGACAGTATGATTTCAAGTTTATACGGTGGGCGCATCGCTGAAAATATGATTTTTGGTTGGGAGCAGGTGAGTACTGGGGCGTCCAATGATATAGAAAGAGCTACTGAATTAGCCAGAAACATGGTAACCAAATGGGGCTTATCGCAACGTTTGGGGCCATTGGCCTATAGCGAAGAAGAGGGAGAGGTTTTTCTTGGCCGTTCGGTAACCCAGCATAAGTCTGTTGCAGAAGAAACATCTCATACTATCGATGAAGAGATTCGCTCCATTATTGATAGAAACTATGAGCGTGCAGAAAAGATTCTTAAGGAAAATGAAGATATTTTGCATTCTATGTCTGATGCGTTAATGAAGTTCGAGACCATTGATAAATATCAACTTGATGATTTGATGGCACGAAAAGCTGTTAGAGAACCACAAGGTTGGGATGACACATCTCCACCGAAAAATGGTGAGAAAGTTGAAGTTGCTACGGAAAAAAAGGATAAAGATAATAAGTCTGATCCGTCAATAGACGGAACAGCTGAACAGCATTAAATTTATTTATTGTTAATAAAGGAGAGTCATGAAAATGCCTCTCCTTTTTTTTGTTTTTTATACAAAATTTAAAAGAATAACGGAAGCAGACGGGATCCATGAAAAAATATTTTGGTACTGATGGTATTCGGGGCAAGGTGGGGGAATATCCTATCACAGCTGATTTTTTGCTAAAGTTGGGGTGGGCAACCGGCAAAGTATTTGCTGATGAAGGCCATGGTTTTGTGCTGGTTGGTAAAGATACGCGTATTTCTGGATATATGTTTGAATCAGCACTTGAGGCAGGTCTTGCTTCTGCTGGAGTTGATACGCATTTATTGGGCCCTATGCCAACTCCCGGGATTGCATATTTAACACGCACACTCAGAGCTAAGGCGGGAATTGTTATTAGTGCCTCGCATAATCCCTATTATGATAATGGGATTAAGTTTTTTTCTGTGCAAGGTACAAAGTTGCCGGATGAACTGGAACATAAGATAGAAAAATACCTTGATATGCCGCTGACTACGGTGCAGTCTTCACAATTAGGTAAAGCCAAAAGGCTGGAGGATGCTGCGGGCCGATATATAGAATTCTGTAAAAGTACGATTCCCTCCTGGTTCGATTTTAAAGGAATGAAGATTGTTGTAGATTGTGCTCATGGTTCTGCTTATCACATAGCCCCTCATGTTTTTAGTGAAATTGGAGCGGAAGTGATCACTATAGGTACAGATCCAGATGGTTTGAATATTAACGAAAACTGTGGGGCAACCAAGCCTGATGAATTGGCAGCTGCTGTACTGGAACATCAGGCTGATTTTGGTATCGCTCTGGATGGTGATGGTGATCGAGTCATTATGGTTGATAATAACGGCATAATAGTTGATGGCGATGAGTTGATCTATATTATTGCCAAGTCCAGGCAGCAACAAAATCAGTTGTCTGGACCAGTGGTAGGGACGCTCATGAGTAATTTAGGTATGGAGCATGCATTAAAAAAATTGGACATAACGCTACTTAGAGGCAATGTCGGAGATCGTTATGTAATGGAGCTGTTAGCCCAGCACAATGGCATATTGGGAGGGGAAGGATCCGGACATATCATTTGTCTTGACAGAACCACCACAGGTGATGGCATCGTGGCTGCCTTGCAGGTAATGGCGGAAATTCTTACTTCAGGAAAATCATTGGCAGAATTAAAAAGTGGTATGGAGAAGTACCCGCAAGTTCTGGTCAATGTCAGGGTGGACAGAAAAGTTAATCTGGATGAATTGGAAAGTGTGCAAAAAGCAGTAAAAATGATTGAAGATCAGTTGGGTGACAGTGGACGTGTGTTGTTACGAGCATCAGGGACTGAGCCGCTCGTTAGGGTGATGGTTGAAGGTGTAGATGAAAATATTGTCACAAATTGCGCAAATTCATTAGCCGAAGATGTCAAGAAAGCAATAGCTGCTTGAATTTTCTTCTATAAATTTATAAAATACCCTGTTTAATTGGAGAGAAGCATGCGTCGGTCACTGGTTGTTGGGAATTGGAAAATGAACGGAACTTTAGCGAGTGGTAAAGCACTTGTGCAAGAAATTGTTTCAGGTCTTGATAATACCAATGCAGACATAGCCGTTTGCCCTCCATTTATCTATTTGTCAGAAATTGATAAGTTATTACAAGGCTCTCATTTGAAGTTTGGTGCACAAAACATTGCTGATCAGGAATCAGGTGCCTATACGGGCGAGGTATCGGCAAGCATGCTTAAAGAAATAAACTGCACTTATGCACTCGTAGGGCATTCTGAGCGGCGTAGTTATTACGGCGATACTAATGAAACTGTTGCTGCCCGGTTTAATCAGGCTTTGAGCCAGGATGTATGTCCAATTCTTTGTGTGGGTGAAACTTTAGAGCAACGGGAGCAAGATAAAACTTTTCAAGTTATTGATGAGCAACTGAATGCAGTGATTGATCTTGTCGGTATCGAGAGTTTTGCTAAAGCTGTTATTGCCTATGAACCTGTTTGGGCTATAGGTACCGGCAAAACGGCATCTGATGAACAAGCCCAGGAAGTTCATCAGTATATTCGTCAGCAAATTGCAAAACGAGACCAAAGTATCGCTGACAATATGCAGATTTTGTACGGTGGAAGTGTCAAGCCTGACAATGCTAAAGCGCTATTTGCCATGGCTGATATCGATGGTGGCTTAATTGGCGGAGCATCACTGGATGCAGAATCTTTTCTTGGGATTTATAATTCAATCTAAACAACTAAGTTTATGTATCAAACAATTATTATTATTCATGTGTTGGTTGGACTGACTGTAATAGGGTTAGTGCTAATGCAGCAGGGTCGAGGTGCAGATGCCGGTGCAGCTTTTGGTAGTGGTTCTTCGGGGTCAGTTTTTGGGGCTCAAGGTTCAGCATCTTTTCTTTCCAGAACAACAGCAATTTTTGCATTTATTTTTTTCTCAACCAGCTTAGCTCTGGCAGTGTTAGGTGGGCAACTTGGTGAAAAAAAAGATGTCATGGATGAGCCTGGGGTTGAGCAAATCGCACCTGATATTCCGATGGTGATTGATGAAGAGCCTATGCGTGTTCCTTCAATTTCTGAACAACGGGCGCAAGAGGAAGTTCCGGCAATTGAAACCGATCCCGCGTCTATGGTTAGCCCTGATTTAATAACACCTAATGATGGCTTCACCTCTGAGATTAATAGCAGCGCCCAACAATCAGGGGGATTAGAAAATACTATACCTCCAACTTCGGAGTAGTTTTTAAAAATGCCGATGTGGTGGAATTGGTAGACACGCTATCTTGAGGGGGTAGTGACGTAAGTCGTGCCGGTTCAAGTCCGGCCATCGGCACCAAATAATACTAGAAAAATGCTCTCACACCCGGCAAAAGTCAGTTTAACAGCTGGCTTTTTCCTTGTCTGTGTGAGGCCCAATATTTATTGCTTTTTTAGGCAATGACTAATTTCAATAAAAATGGAGCTAACTAAATGATCAAAATAACGAGCGTGTTTCTAGGACTTTTGTTATTTACCAATATAAGTTTTGCAGAATTAAAGATTGGTTTTGTCAATGTACCTAAAGTAATGGAGAAAGCTCCGCAAGCTGAACAAGCCAAAAAAAGGCTGGAAAAAGAGTTTTCTCCACGAGATAAACAATTGGTTGCTCAGCAAAAAGAAATAAAAAAACTGGAAGAAAAATTGACCCGTGATGCTTCAGTAATGGGGGAATCAGAGCGTCGTAATCTGGAACGAGATATTGTAGGTAAAAAAAGAGAGGCAGCTCGGTCTCAGCAAGAATTCAGAGAGGATTTCAATCTTCGTCGTAATGAAGAATTGGGTAAATTACAGCGCAGAATATATGAGGCAGTTAAAGCGTTAGCAAAAGAAGGAAGTTATGATTTACTGCTGACTGATGGCGTAATTCATGCTAGTGATAAGATTGATATTACTTCAGAAATTCAATCAAAGCTGGCATCAATGCCTAAATAAATATCATATGCCCCGTGCCATTATTAAACTTATACACTAGCGGTAAGAAGGCGTTAAGATCATTTGGTTTTTAAATGATTGCTTCTATTGGTTTGTTAGAATACTTGAAGTTGAAATTACCCTAATGGAAAAGAAGTGAAACTGGATATTTTAGAAATACAAGAAATTCTACCACATCGCTATCCATTTTTGATGGTTGATAAGGTTGTAGAGTGTGAACCGGGTGTAAGATTATTAGCAGTGAAAAATATCACCTATAATGAACCTTGTTTTCAAGGTCATTTCCCTCATATGCCTGTGTTTCCTGGGGTTTTGATTTTAGAGGCTTTGGCTCAAGCGACTGGGTTACTAGCATCACAGTCTGCGCCAGACGTATTAGGTAAAGGAAAGACCTATTTTCTTGTGGGCATCGACAAGGCTAAATTTAAGCGAACAGTTGGTCCTGGCGATCAAATTATGCTTGAGATCAAATTTGTGCGAAGTAAACGAAATATTTGGGCTTTTGATTGCCGTGCAGAAGTCGATGGTGAATTTGTTACCAGTGCGGAAATTCGTTGTGCTGCTGTGGTGGATTAATTTTGATTGATAAAAATGCTATTGTTGATCCCGGTGCAGAAATAGCCGAAGATGTCAAAATTGGGCCTTTCACAGTGATAGGGCCAGATGTACATATAAAGTCAGGATCTGTCATTGGTCCTCATGTGGTGATAAATGGGCCGACAACTATTGGTTACGATAACAGGATTTTTCAGTTTTCTTCGATAGGCGAAAACCCCCAGGATAAGAAATATGCCGATGAAGTGACGCGTCTGGAATTGGGTGACAGAAATACAATTCGTGAATATTGTACGATGCATCGAGGTACCAAACAGGATCGAAGTTTAACCAGGATTGGTAGTGATAATCTGTTCATGGCTTATACTCACGTAGCGCATGATTGCATGGTTGGAAATCATGTGATTATGGCTAATGGTGCTTCATTAGCCGGGCATGTGCATCTTGAAGATTATGCAATTTTGGGGGGCTTTACTCTGGTTCACCAGTTTACCCAAATTGGGCAATTCAGTTTTTCGGCGATGGGTAGTGCAATTACGCAGGATATTCCCCCTTATGTGATGGTGGGAGGGCGACCCACCAGGCCTCATGGCATTAATTCTGTTGGTATGGAAAGAGATGGAGCTTCTCCGGATGTCATTCAGAAGATCAGAAAAGCTTACAAGATATTATATAAAACCAGTCTTAGATTAGAGGATGCTATTGAAGAAATGGAAGACATGGCTGGCGATTGTAATGAATTGTCAAATATGGTCAGCTTCCTTCGTAATGTTACTCGTGGTATTTTGCGTTGACCTTAGGAACGTGCACGAAATAACTTCGTCAACTAGCTGGTCCTTTTATTCGTCTTCCGCGTTGTGTCAACAGTTGCGTAGCTCGCTATGCGCCCGTTGCCACGCCTTGAAGACAAACAAAAATCCTGCGCCAGTTGACGAACTTATTCCGTGCGCATTCCTAAGCAATACTTAATGGACTTACTTGTCGCTGGATTTGATGAAGTAGGCCGTGGTTGTTTAGCGGGCCCAGTGATTGCGGCTGCGGTTATCTTGGATCCAAAGAAGCCTATTTCAGGTTTAGCAGATTCGAAAAAATTGACTCCAAAACAGCGCGAACGCTTGGCAATATTAATAAAATCCAATGCAATAGCATGGGCATTAGGTCGCGCTGAAGCCTCTGAGGTTGATGAAATTAATGTTTTACAAGCCTCATTGCTTGCCATGTCGCGAGCATTTCCAATGTTACAAGTCAAACCTGGCTGGGCAAGGGTAGATGGGAACTGTTTCCCTGATGTTGACTGTCCAGGTGAATCCATTATTCAAGGGGATAGTAAGTTTTCTGAAATTTCTGCTGCCTCAATTCTGGCAAAAGTTGCAAGGGATGATGAAATGGTAACATTGGATGTAATCTATAAGGGATATCATTTTGCTAAGCATAAAGGGTATCCAACCCAGCTGCATTTGCAAAAATTACAGCAGATTGGTATTTCTCCACAACATCGAAAATCTTTTGCTCCCGTACGAAAATATTGTTGAGTTTCTAATTTATTATGCAGCCTAAGTTTATCCATTTGCGATTGCACAGTGAATATTCTTTAGTTGATGGCATAGTCAAAATTAAGCCCTTAGTGGCAAAATTACTCGAAAACGGCATGCCGGCTATCGCTGTTACCGATCAAGCTAATTTATTTTCCCTAGTCAAGTTTTATCAAGCTGCCACAGCTAATGGCATCAAGCCGCTAGTTGGTGCCGATGTCTATGTTTACAATTCTGACGAGCCTTCAGCACCATCACGGTTAACCTTCCTGGTTCAAAATAAGGTTGGCTATACCACATTGACTGAGCTCATCTCACGCGCATACCAGGAAGGTCAACACCAGGGAATTCCAATGTTAAAAGCACAGTGGATAGTGGAAAATCATCAGGGATTAATTGCCTTGTCGGGCGCGATGGAAGGAGAGATAGGCAAGGCGTTATTGGCAGGGAATGTAGCATCAGCAGAAGCATATGCCAAACAATGGGGGCAATTGTTCGAGCAAAATTTTTATCTTGAATTGCAACGTGTTGGAAAGCCTGGAGAAGAACATTATATTCAAGCAGCTATTGATTTAGCTGTCAGTATGGATCTGCCAGTTGTGGCAACCAACGATGTTAGGTTTATAAATACAGATAATTTTGCCGCGCATGAAATTAGAGTTTGTATTAATCAAGGCCGTGTTTTAGATGATTCCAGACGACCTAAAAATTATACCGATCAACAATTCCTGAGAACTGAGGAGGAGATGGTCAAACTGTTTTCAGATATTCCCGAAGCTTTACAAAATACCATAGAAATTGCTAAACGATGCAATCTGGAGCTGGATCTAGGAGGGAATTATTTACCTGATTTTCCTGTCCCAGAAAATCTTACCTTGGATGAGTTTTTTGCCGAAACTTCACGGCTGGGGTTAAAGGAACGCCTGCAGGAACGCCCGGCTGTAGGTTTGGGTACTGAACAAGAAAATATCAAAGCTTATGATGAGCGGCTAAAAGTAGAGTTACAGGTTATCACCCAAATGGGCTTCCCAGGGTATTTCATGATCGTAGCTGATTTTATTAAGTGGGCTAAATCTGAAAAAATTCCAGTTGGCCCGGGGCGTGGCTCAGGAGCGGGGTCATTGGTAGCGTATGCATTGAAAATTACTGATCTTGATCCAATTGAATTTGATTTGCTGTTTGAGCGATTCCTGAACCCTGAACGTGTTTCCATGCCTGATTTTGATATCGATTTTTGCATGGATAGACGCGATGAAGTGATTGATTATGTTGCTCGGCGCTATGGCAGAGAAAAGGTGTCACAAATTATAACTTATGGTTCTATGGCGGCCAAAGCTGTGGTGCGGGATGTCGGTCGAGTACTTGGGCATCCTTATGGCTTTGTAGACCGAATAGCAAAACTTATCCCGTTTGAAATTGGTATTACCCTGGAAAAAGCTCTAAAAGAGGCGCCAGAGCTACAGGAGTTATATGACAAGGATGAAGAAGTCAAAACTTTAATAGATATGGCTCGCTCCTTAGAAGGAACGGCTAGAAATGCGGGAAAACATGCGGGTGGCGTAGTCATAGCTCCAACCAAGCTTACTGATTTTGCACCACTTTATTGTGAACAAGGAGGTGGAAATTTAGTCACCCAGTTTGATAAGGATGATGTTGAAGCCGTTGGTCTGGTCAAGTTTGATTTCCTTGGGTTACGTACTTTGACAATTATTGACTGGGCCTTGCAAACTATCAATCAAAAAAAAGCCCAGGCTGATGAAACACAGGTTGATATTGAAAAAATACCAAGAAACGATTTAGCTGCTTATAAATTATTACAAAACAGTGCAACAACCGCAGTATTTCAGCTTGAATCACGGGGTATGAAGGAGCTTATCCGGAAATTACAGCCAGATTGCTTTGATGACATTATTGCTCTGGTCGCATTGTTCAGACCTGGTCCGCTAGAGTCTGGGATGGTTGATGATTATATCCGGGTCAAGCATGGGGCTAAGGCGGAATATGCTCACCCCCTGTTAGAGCCAATCTTGCAACCAACCAACGGCGTAATCCTGTATCAAGAGCAAGTGATGCAAATTGCTCAGGAACTGGCAGGGTATACTCTCGGTGGTGCGGATTTGTTACGCCGGGCTATGGGTAAGAAGAAACCCGAAGAAATGGCCAAGCAACGTTCCATTTTTACCGAAGGTGCAATTACAAATAATATTGATGAAAAAATAGCCACCTATATTTTCGATCTGATGGAAAAGTTTGCTGGATACGGTTTTAATAAATCACATTCGGCAGCTTATGCGCTAGTTGCCTACCAAACCGCTTGGTTAAAGGCACATTATCCGGCTGCATTTATGGCCTCTGTATTGTCATCTGATATGGACAATACGGATAAAGTTGTGGTTCTGATTGAAGAATGCCGGAATATGAAACTGGAAATTTGTCCGCCCAATATCAATGTGTCAAATTATCAATTCACGATCAACGATGATGAACAAATTATCTACGGAATTGGTGCGATCAAAGGTGTGGGTGAGGCGGCAATAGAAGATTTACTCGAAGAAAGAGGCCGGAATGGTAAGTTTCTAGGTTTTTATGATTTATGTAAACGTGTCGATCTACGCAAAGTTAATCGAAGAGTACTTGAAGCCTTGATTCGCGCTGGTGCTTTTGATGTGTTTGATGATAATCGGGTCAGTCATCTAGTGGAATTACCAATTGCATTGAAAGTTGCCGAACAGCATGGAAAAATGGTTGAAACCGGGCAAAATGACATTTTTGGATTATCGGTTGATCCAGAAAATATTGAAAAGGATGATGGCGAATACACAAAAAATGTTACCCCTTGGGAGGAGAAAGAACGCCTAGAAGCAGAAAAACAGGTTTTGGGCCTGTTTTTAACCGGACATCCTATAGATGCCTATCTTGCTGAATTAAAATATATGAGCCATGGCACAATTTCCAGTATCTTGCAGGATGTGGAGCGTTCATCATCAAAAATGGAAGTCAGAATAGCAGGGCTTTTACTTGGTATTCGGACACGGCAAGATAGAAAAGGACGCGCTATGGGGTTTGCGGTACTGGATGATAAAGGTGGCCGATTAGAAGTTGCTTTTTATAGTGAAACTTTTGCGACTTTTCGTGACCAACTTAAAACTGATGAAGTACTCATCGTAGAAGGTTCGGCCAGAATTGATAATTATTCCGGCTCCTTAAGTATTGTTGCAGACAAAGTTTACAATATGGAACAAGCTAGGGAATCTTTTGCACGGTGCTTAATGATCCATTGGCAGGTAACGGATTCAGTTTCTGACAGGCAATTCATTGTCAAACTTTCTGAATTCCTGCAGCCCTTTATTGGAGGGCAATGTCCAGTGGTTATAGATTATTTGTCAAGAACAGCAAATTCAACAGTGCAGTTGGGTGACGCCTGGCGAGTACACCCAACTGACCAATTACTTCAGCGCTTAAAAAGCTTTTTAAATCCAGAATCTGTGGAAATTAGATACCAATAACATACCTTATCCTCACTGATTCCACCTCGAAGCAAAGTAACAAGAACACGCCTTAAGCTTCATCTGTAGATTTTGGGGTTACAGGGGTATCAGAAGATTTATCCGCTGATTGATGAGGTTTATCCGGTCCAGGAGGTGGCGAGCTGTTTTGCGCTGGCCTTTGGGCATTAGTTTTTTCAGCTGAACCTTGTGTTTGGGTGGGTTTTTCATCAACACCTTCGGCTCTCCTGGGTCTGCGTCGGTTTGGACGCCTTCTGTTGTAGTTGCTATTTCCTCTGTTGGTATCTTTCTTTTGCTCTACGCCCTGAGTGCCATTTTCCTCAGTTTTGGCTTCTACAGTCGGTTGATTTGTTTTTTTATTATCAGGCTTATCAGGTTGCTGATTGCTGGGTTTGCGACGTGGGTTATTACGAGCAGAGCTATTTCTTGGGTTTTTGTTCTGTGGACGTGTACGACCACCGCCAGGGCGGTTTCGGTTCCTGCTACGAGAATCAGTTGATGTAGATTCAGATGTAACTTTAGAGGCTTTCTTTTGAGGCTTTCTAGCTACGGTTTTCTTGGTTTCCCCTGTGGTTTCTTTGGTGCCCACTAATTTATGCCAGAAGCGATTGATCAAGCTTTTCGAGGCTTTTTTATTGGCTACTGGTGTTGGTGGGGCGGCATCAGGTAGAAAATCTTTAATGATCGCTTTTTCGGCCTTTGCGCTAGTTTGTCTTGCAAACTCAGGTACTGAAATTTCTTCCTCTTCTATCTGTTGATAGCTGAGTTTTTCTTCTTCTGCATCTTGGGCTTTTATACGCTCTATATCATAAGCTGGTGTTTCCATGTGTTTACTTGGCAGAATAACAATGCCGACTTGTAAGCGTTTTTCAATTTGTTCAATAATAGGGCGTTTTTCGTTAAGCAAGAAAGTTGCACTTTCAATGGGTAGATGGGCAATGATTTTTTCCGTACCCTTTTTCATCGCTTCTTCTTCCAAAACACGGAGAATAGCAAGAGCGACAGACTCAACATTTCGAATTGAACCCTGCCCCTTACATCGTGGACAAGGAAGCTGGGTAGAATCTCCCAGGGAAGGGCGGATACGTTGCCTGGACATTTCCAGTAAGCCAAAGCGAGAGATACGACTGGTTTGAATCCTTGCGCGGTCAATTTTCAGCGCATCACGCAGGCGGTTTTCCACTGAGCGTTGATTTCTATTAGCCAGCATATCAATAAAATCAATCACAAACAGGCCGCCCAGATCCCTCAATCTTAATTGCCGAGCAACTTCATCGGCTGCTTCTAGATTGGTATTAAGTGCAGTTTCTTCAATATCACTGCCCTTAGTTGCTCTGGCCGAATTAATATCAATAGAGGTTAAAGCCTCGGTATGATCAATTACTATTGACCCACCGGATGGTAAAGATACCTCTCGTCCGTATGCTTGCTCAATTTGGGATTCGATTTGAAAACGACTGAATAAAGGGACGTTGTCTTCATACAATTGGGCCTTGGGCAAAAATTGCGGCATGACTTGTTTAAGAAAGCTTTTTACCAGTTCGAATGAAGATTCTTTATCAACCAGGATTTCGTCGATGTTATTACGTAAATGATCACGTAAGGCTCTGATAATGACATTGCTTTCTTGAAAGATTAGAAAGGGTGCCGATTTTTCTGAAGCGGATCTTTCGATGGCTTCCCACAACTGTTGCAGATAATTTAAGTCCCATTGCAATTCTTCTGTGCTTTTACCGCATCCAGCAGTACGAACAATCAACCCCATACCTTCTGGAATTTCAAGGCCAGCCATGGCTTCACGCAATTCGTTGCGTGTTTCACCTTCAATTCGGCGTGAAATTCCGCCAGCTTGAGGGCTGTTGGGCATAAGAACCAGATAGGTTCCTGCCAAACTAATAAACGTAGTTAAAGCAGCGCCTTTGTTGCCGCGCTCTTCTTTTTCAACCTGTACAACAATTTCTTGTCCTTCACGGATAAGGTTTTTACCTTTATTCGTTTCTTCCTGGTTCTGATGGTAGGCTGAGGAGACTTCTTTAAGTGGTAAAAAGCCATGCTTTTCTGCACCATAGTTTACAAAAGCTGCTTCCAGGCTTGGTTCAACTCTTGTAACTATGCCTTTGTAAACATTAGACTTTTTCTGTTCTTTTGAAGGTACCTCAATGTCAAAATCATAGAGTTTTTGACCGTCTACCAAAGCTACTCGCAACTCTTCTGGCTGCGTAGCGTTGATAAGCATTCTTTTCATGCAAAATATCCTTGTTTGTCATCCTGCTCCAGATCTTAACTAAGAGTGTTAGGTGTATATTAATACGCACCACCTTACTTTAATGGTTTTAAATTTTCCAGTGCGCTTATTAAGATGATTTATGTTTGTAATAACAGTATTGCCGCAAACTTTCTGAAAATTAGAAAGTGGGAGCCTCAAGCAATCGCTTTGATTATTAAGGTGGTTTTTAACCCCGGCGACTAAAGAGTGTGTCTGGTTAACAATAAATCTACTGTAATATCGGTAATTGCCCATAGTTCAATTTATTTCTTCGAATAGTCAACTATTTGTTTTGCTATTCAAATAGGGTCAAATTTTATCGCTTTTGTTTTGATATTAACCAGTGTAGTCTTTAAATCAAGTATTTTATGTACGTTCTTAGTTATTATAATTCTGACTAGGTCAGGACGGATGTCGCTCATCATGGGTCGAGCGATATAACCCTTTAGTTCAATATTTGTCACATCACTAACAACTCAGTTCCTAGCAGTGTGAAGTAAAAAATCGTTGAAAAAATAAAATTTGACCCAATATCACTATGTAAGCAAGTTAGATTTTTTCGTTTGTATGTCCTATTGTTGCTTATTGACAACAGAAAATTTCAGTTGTTCAATTTTATTTTTAGGCAGCCTAATATAACAATGTTATTCCAATACGGCAATATTACATTTATTTTAATCTGAGTTTATTTTACTGATTTTCCAGTGAAAAATATTACAATTGAGCAATTGCTATGCAGCACTTATGATTTTGGGGGCTCGCGGGAAGGCCTTATGTGATTATGGTGCAGGAAAAGTGATCTGAAATCGTTGAATCGAATATTATACAAGCATGAGTAACGAAAGCGAAATTATTAGGCCTAAAGTTCAGTGGATAGAGGTTACAGAAGAAAGTTCTGGGCAAAGACTGGATAATTTTTTACTTGCACGTCTAAAAGGGGTACCCAAAAGCCGAATATACAGGGTTGTTCGCAAGGGTGAGGTGCGGATCAACAAAGGGCGTTGCCAAGCTAAACAGCGATTGGTTGCGGGTGATATTGTTAGAATTCCACCGATCAGAGTTGCACAAAGGGAAAAAGATAATTTTGTACCACCGAGGTTGGGGACACATTTACGGCAAAATATTTTGTTTGAAGATGAGTCCATGCTGATTATCAACAAGCCCTCAGGTTTTGCAGTACATGGCGGCACTGGAATAAATACCGGAATAATTGAAGCATTACGTAGTTTACGGCCGGAAGCAAAGTTTTTGGAGCTGGTGCATCGTTTGGACAAAGATACTTCCGGATGCCTTATTATCGCCAAAAAACGTAGTTCCTTGACGTATTTGCACGAACTTTTCCGAACCGACCGAGTCAATAAAACTTATTTGGCTTTATTATCTGGAATATGGCAAAGAAAAAAAATGTGGGTAACCGCGCCCTTGCAAAAAAACATCCAGAAGGGTGGGGAACGAATGGTCGTTGTTA
The DNA here is from genome assembly GCA_030618325.1 of Methylococcaceae bacterium. GTDB lineage: Bacteria > Pseudomonadota > Gammaproteobacteria > Methylococcales > Methylomonadaceae > JALSJK01. Next base: position 18,250 of record JAUXDP010000020.1, read on the forward strand.
GTCGAGCAGGGAAAGCGGCGGAAACCTTATTCAGGCGTTTACAGAAGTTAGAGCATGCTACACTTGTTGAAGCATCACCAAAAACAGGAAGAACTCACCAAATAAGGGTTCATGCAGCATGGATGGGCCACCCTATAGTCGGAGATGATCGCTATGGTAATACTGAAATGAATGGCCTTTTTAAATCAAAAGGTTATAAGAGATTGATGTTGCATGCCGAAAAACTGGAAATGAAACATCCTGAAACTGAACAAGTTATTTCAATAACGGCTCCGATACCGGACGATTTTAATGATTTTCTGGATTTTTCTAGAAAAAAACAGTTGCTCACGGGTTCTAGCGTCAGCTCTTGATTCCATTGCGCTTACTAAAATATCTGCTTAGCCGCGGGGAAAGCTAAATAATTTGAAAGCACTGTGAAACCAATATCTTGTGATAGTGTCCGCATTCAACTGATTTTTCTAAGAGTATTCAAAAACCTCAGCTAAACTTAACATGAAAAATAGATTTGATTTAATTATCTTTGATTGGGATGGAACTCTGGTGAATTCAATAGATTGGATAGTCTATTGCATTCAAAAAGCTGCGGAAGAGGTTGGTTGTACGGTTCCGGGAGAACAAGATACTAAAGATATTATCGGTCTTAGTATTAAAAAAGCCATGCTAAAGCTTTTTCCAGGCATCGATGAGGTGACACAAGAACAATTGGTTAAGCGATATAGCGAACTTTTTTTTAGCCAAACAATTACTCAGAACGATTTGTTTGCGGGAGTCTATCCTATGCTGAAAGATCTAAAACAAGCAGGCTATCAGTTGGCAGTGGCAACCGGGAAAAATAGGGTGGGTCTGGATAGGGCGCTTTTGGGCACACAGACTGATGAATTGTTTGCCATAACCAAGTGTGCAGATGAGACAATGTCTAAACCCAACCCCACCATGTTGAACAAAATAGTTGAACATCTGGATGTCAGCAAACAAAGAACCCTAATGGTGGGGGATTCTATTCACGATTTACAAATGGCAACTAATGCTGAAATAGCATCAATAGGAGTTGCTTGCGGAGCACATTCTGAAACAACTTTAAAACACTTTAATCCGCTGTTTTGTTTACAGCAAACTCATGAATTACTTGAATTATTGTAAGAGGTAAATATGTCTGAAAACCCGATGGAGCACTCAACATCTCCTAATAACAAACCTGGTTGGGAACGAGAAGTTATCGAAAAGCTGGCTTTTGCTGCAATTAATGAACAAAAAAAGACTAGACGCTGGGGGCTTTTTTTTAAAAGTCTGATGTTCGCCTATTTGATAGTTTTGCTCGGTGTTGCGGTGTATCCCAAAATTAAAGGGGAAATAGGTAGTACTGGAAAACCTCATACAGCCGTTATCGATGTTGTCGGCATGATAGCTGAAAGTGAGGTGACTAATGCCTCAGCGATTATTCAAGGGTTAAGAAATGCAGCAAAAAACCCCGATACCAAAGGGATAGTCATACATGCTAATTCTCCTGGTGGTAGCCCCGTTCAGGCAGACTACGTTTTTAACGAAATCAGGGCTATTAAGGCCAAGCATCC
>JAUXDP010000227.1 GCA_030618325.1 Methylococcaceae bacterium
TAGATACTCTCTTAATACAAATGCCGGATTACGCTATCACTCATCCAACCTACACAATAAGAAGATTAACCAGTATCTGTTCATAAATTCTGCTTAATATCTCCAAATCATCAACAGCCACATTTTCATTGATTTTGTGGATGCTTTCGTTGAGCGGGCCCAGCTCGATAACCTGGGTGCCTGTTGGTGCAATGAAGCGCCCATCAGATGTGCCGCCGCCGGTATCATCTTGGGTTTCCCTGCCTGTGATTGTTTTAATGGCTTGATGGGTGGCATCAATTAAAATGCCTTTTTCAGTTAGAAAAGGGTTGCCGGATAAGCGCCAATTTAGATCATATTTAAAATCATATTTGTCCAGAATGGCATGGGTACGTTGCTTGATGGTGGCTTCATCTAGTTCTGTGCAGAAACGCAAATTAAATTGTACTTCAGCAGAACCGGGAATGATATTTTCCGCACCTGTACCAGAATTTATATTGGAGACTTGCAAACTGGTTGGGGGGAAAAAAGCATTGCCATGATCCCAAATCTCTTCGGTAAGTTCCTTGAGAGCAGGGGCAAATGTATGTATGGGGTTTTCGGCGATGTCTGGGTAAGCGACGTGGCCTTGAATTCCATGAACGGTCAATTTGGCACAGAGCGAACCACGACGACCTACACGAATAACATCGGCAATTTCTTTATCGCTAGAAGGTTCGCCAACCAGGCACCAGTCTATTTTTTCATTGCGTTTTTCCAGAACATCAATGACTTTAACGACACCGTTTGTCGCAATGCCTTCTTCATCGCTGGTAATCATTAGGGCAATGGAGCCTTGATGATCTGGGTGGTTGGCTATGAAGCGCTCAACTGCGGTAACAAAGCAGGCGATTCCGCCTTTCATATCCGCCGTACCTCGACCATAGAGTTTGCCATCCCGAATACTGGGTTCAAAAGGCGGGGAATCCCAGCTTTCCAACGGACCGGGTGGGACAACATCGGTGTGGCCAAGAAATACAAATAACGGTTTTATATCGCCTCGACGTAGCCAGATGTTTTGCGTGTTGGCAAAATTTAAACGTTCTTCTTTAAAACCAACTTTAGTTAAACGTTCTGCCAGTAAATCCTGGCAACCTGCATCTTCAGGTGTGACTGAAGGTTTTCTGATGAGGTCTTCGAGCAGTGTTAATGTGTCACTCATTGCAATTTTTGGTAATCGTCCAGGTTAAAGCCGATTAGCATTAGTTCGCCGGTATCCAATACCGGGCGTTTAATGAGGGTGGGTGTTTCCAGCATTAACGCAATGGCTTTGTCTAATGATAAGTCGTCCTTTTGTCGATCGTCTAATTGTCTCCAGCTAGTGCTGCGCCGGTTAAGCATATTTTCCCAGCCAAGACTGGCTTCCAATCTGGTTAATAGTTTGGTGTCTAGGCCATCACTACGGAAATCATGGAATTGATAGGCAATGGAATTTCCATCCAGCCATTTTCTGGCTTTTTTTACTGTGTCACAATTCTTTATGCCATACAGAGTGTACATAGAATTTTTTATAAGGGATTGTTTAATAATTTGTCGATATTTGGCAGTTTTTTATCACGCTTGCAACAGCCCTTATAATAGTCAATAAATTCAGCGAAAGCCTGTTCCAGGTCGGTAAGAATGTCTTCTTCATTGTCTTTTTCATCCTGGTCGATTTCAGGTGAATCCAAATATTCCTTTTGCAGAATGATTTCGCTGTTTAAGGCAAGAATGGCATAAATAATAGCCTGGCTGGAAAGGTTTTCGCTCATGTTAGTATCTAATCACGCAACAATTCATTAAGACCCGTTTTACTACGGGTTTTTTCGTCAACCTGTTTGATGATCACCGCACAATACAAACTGTGGCTGCCATCAGATGCGGGCAGGTTGCCGGAAACGACCACTGAACCGGCAGGGACACGACCAAAAGTAGTTTCACCGGTCATGCGATTGTAGATTTTGGTACTTTGGCCGATATAGACCCCCATTGAAATGACAGATCCTTCTTCGACAACTACGCCTTCAACAATTTCAGAGCGAGCACCGATAAAACAATTGTCTTCAATAATGGTGGGGCCTGCTTGTAAAGGCTCTAAAACACCCCCGATGCCAACACCACCTGAAAGATGAACATTTTTGCCGATTTGTGCGCAGGAACCCACGGTTACCCAAGTGTCTACCATCGTACCGCTATCAACATAGGCGCCAATATTAACGTAGCTTGGCATTAATACCGCACCTGGGGCAATATATGAGCCGTGTCTGGCATTGGCGTTGGGAACAACGCGCACTCCGGCTTTGGCAAAATCATCAGGTGTGTACGTGGCGAACTTGGTTTCTACTTTGTCGTAATAACGGTTGACACCGCCATCCATCACTCGATTTTCATTGATTCTGAATGATAGTAGGACTGCTTTTTTTAGCCATTGATTAACCACCCAGTCACCACTAGTTTTTTCGGCTACTCTGGCAGAGCCACTGTCTAGCATGTTAATAGCTTCTTCAACAGCTTCGCGAATCTCTGCAGAAACGGTGGAGGGTGAAATATCAGCACGGTTTTCAAACGCGTCGTTAATAGTGTTTTCTAATTGAGTCATAATTTTTGATTTATAAGGAGTTAATAAAATTTTTAATTCTTTCGGCAGCTTCAATACATTCCTGGAGCGGCGCAACTAAGGCCATACGAACATGGTATGCACCGGGGTTAACGTCTTGAAAATTTCTGGATAAAAAACTACCCGGTAAAACGGTGACATTTTCCTCAGCATAAAGTTGTTTGCAAAAATCCGAGTCATTGATAGGTGTATTTAACCAGATATAAAAGCTAGCCGGTGGTTGGGTGATGGTACAAACATTTTTTAGGATGCTTATTACGGCAGCAAATTTTTCTCGATAAAATTGCCGGTTTTCAATAACATGATTCTCATCTTGCCAGGCTTTGATGCTGGCATGTTGTGTAGGTAACGGCATGACACAGCCATGATAGGTACGGTATTGAAAATATTGTTGCATAATTTCTGCATTGCCAGCAACGAAACCCGATCTTAATCCGGGTGCGTTAGATCGTTTTGACAGGCTATGAAAAACGATACAGCGTTCAAATGTGGTATTGCCCAATGCATAAGCCGATTGTAGCAAACCTGGAGGTGGGTTTTGTTCGTCCGTATATATTTCACTGTAGCATTCGTCAGCGGCAATAATGAAATCGTAGTGGTTGGCAAGCTCAAGCAGCTTTCCGTGTGCATCTTGGTCCATAACAGCCCCAGCCGGGTTTCCTGGGGAGCAGATGTAAACTAACTGGCATCGGTGCCAGATATCTTTCGGTACCGCATCAAAATCGGGTAAATAATGGTTTCCAGATGTCGTGTTCAGGTAATAAGGCTCGGCACCCGCCAAAATTGCTGCTCCCTCGTAGATTTGGTAAAAAGGGTTGGGCATGATGACAACAGGTTTTTGCTTAGCATTAATGACACACTGAGCAAATGAAAACAAGGCTTCTCTGGTGCCATTAACCGGTAATATATTGCTCTCAGGATCAAGCTTGTCAGCAGGGATGTTAAAGCGGTTGCTTAACCAGTTGGCAACTGCTTGCCTTAACTCAATGATTCCTTTGGTTGTGGGGTAGTTACCCAAGCCATGTAAATGTGACAATACCGCTTCCTGAATAAAATGCGGTGTTGGGTGTTTCGGTTCACCAATCGATAGAGCAATATGTGGTTTATCGGTTGGCGCTAAAATTCCGTGCTTTAACTGACTTAATTTTTCAAATGGATAAGGGTGCAGGTTTTTTAGATTCGGATTCATAAATCATCGCAACGCGGTACTTTTCCTTTAGCAATCGCTTGGCGTTGTAACTGTAAAGCGGCTGGCATGTGTTCTTGTAAGTCCTCAATGCGAGAGCTATGAGAAGGGTGCGTTGAAAGAAATTCAGGCGTTTTTCCACCTGAAGCTGCGGCCATTTTTTCCCATAAAGTGATACTTTGTGTGGGGTCAAAGCCAGCTTTGGCCATGATGTCCAGTCCTAGAAGATCTGCTTCGCTTTCATGTACTCGGCTGAACGGCATCAGAACGCCATATTGCGCGCCAACGCCTAATAAACCGAGCGCTTTTTGCCCTAATATAGTTTCTGGCCTGGCTGCTGCTTGAATAATGGTGACGGTACCCAAGACCGCCATTTTTTGTGATATTCGCTCGTTACCATGTTCTGCCAGTACATGCATGATTTCATGGCCAATCACTGCCGCTAACTGACTTTGATTATCGGTTAGTTCAATTAATCCAGTGTATATACCTATTTTATTGCCAGGCAATGCAAAGGCATTTAGCTGTTTGTCATCAAAAACGACAACTTCCCAGGTCCCACCGACCTCATTAATTAGCGCGTTGGCAATGCATGATACATATTGGTTATATTTTTTACTGGTGCTGATGGGGGTGTCTTTTTTTAATTGGGCGAAAGAGGTAAGTCCCATTTGGTTGATTTCTTTTTTCGGCATCATGACGAACTGTGATCTACCAGATATACCTGTTTGGCAGGACGAAAGAATGAATGAACTTAGGAAAAGAAAAAGCAGTTTTTTATTCATTATGAGTTACCGAGGAGGCCATTGTATAATCGATTAATATTCTACCTTAATTCAGCAGTCCGATGAAGTCTATAAGGATTTCTTATCCTTCTACGTCTTATCGTTCCCACGGTCTCCGTGGGAATGCATCCAGAAACGCTCTGCGTTTCAAATACTGGATGTAGAGTATTACTAGCAACATCCCTTTAGAGCCGTAGGGACGATAAATGATACATGAAATTCACTCGTGAATTAGTATTCGCAGAAATGAAAGATGACAGAGCCATTATTAAAACCCCCTTTGGACTATTACGTCTTGAATCCAAAGGAAATGAATTATTTAAAGTTGAGTGGTTAACAGAGCAACTTCCTGAGCAGTCACCGCAGAGCTATTTCCTAACAAATGTTATTCAACAACTCCAAGAATACTGGGCTGATCCCACCATTAAGTTTTCAATTGATAAGGTGAATCAGGGTACTATTTTTATGAACAAGGTATGGCAAACCTTGGAACAGATTCCTGCGGGAGAAACCCGAACTTATGGCGAGTTGGCAAAATCACTAAATACTAGCGCTAGAGCTATTGGAAATGCGTGTCGAAACAATCCATACCCTTTGTTTGTACCTTGCCACCGGGTGGTTTCAGCTACTGGGCTAGGTGGTTATGATGGTCAGGTTAGGGGAGAAAAACTTGATATTAAGAA
>JAUXDP010000092.1 GCA_030618325.1 Methylococcaceae bacterium
AACAACGTGTGGGTGTGGTTCTTCGTTTTCAGTATGAAGGAGCGGCGGCGCACCAGTCCAGTCCGTACCCTTGTAAAATGTCTCCTTTTTTGGGAGAGAGGGTAAATTTAAGGTATTGACTTTATTTGATATTAATTTGAATTAATGCTGTTTGTTCTAAGAACCAGGATAGATTGCACCTAGTATAACTGGGTTCTTTGCACCCGTAACAGATGTAAGGTTACCAGGCAAGCCTTGCAAGGTTTGTCGTGCGAGCCAGGCAAAGGCTACGGCTTCAACTTGATCAGGGTTCAGCCCATAGTTATCTGTTGAATTCACAGGGCAGGGCAGTTGATATTGTAACAAATCCATCAATAAACTGTTATGAACACCACCTCCGCAAACCAGTACCCGGTCTGGGTTTATTGCTTGTTTTTTGATTGCTGTAGAAATTGAGAGGGCTGTAAAATGACATAAACTGGCTTGAATGTCTTCGGGTAAATATTGTGGTTGTTTCGCAAGAGTGTTTTCCAGCCAGGAAGAAGAAAAATATTCTTTTCCAGTGCTTTTGGGTGGTTCAAGAGCAAAATAAGCATCCTTAAGCATTTCATCAAGCAATTGCTTTTGGCATGTGCCGGAGTTAGCCCAGTCACCATTTTTATCATAGGCAACACCCAAATGTTTGTTTGCCCAATAATCCATCAGCGCATTACCAGGCCCTGTATCAAAGCCTGTTACTAAATCATCCTGATTGATAGGTAATAAAGTAATATTGGCTACGCCGCCCAGGTTTAGGATAATTCGGTTTTCTGTTGGTTCTGAAAAAAATAGTTGATGAAATGCTGGAACAAGGGGAGCTCCCTGGCCACCAGCTGCAATATCTCTGCGTCGAAAATCGGCAACAGTGGTTATGCCAGTATTTTCAGCGATGATGTTTGGATCACCAATTTGCAAACAAAAGGGAGGGGTCTGTCCGGGGCCGTGAAAAATAGTTTGGCCATGACTGCCAACTGCAATAATTTCTTCAGGCGATCTAGACGATTTTTTTAGCAGAGATAAAACGGCGTTAGAGAATAAGTGGCCTAATTGTGCATCCAGCTCCCCGTATTTTTTTAAAAAAATCGGATTGGCTGAATTGCCTAGAGCGGAAAGCTCTTTTACGAGAGGTTTGGTAAAGGGGGAATAATAATGGTCAATTAGTTGCGGTCGAGAACCGGAGAAATCAACCAAGGCAGCATCAATACCATCCATGCTGGTACCAGACATTAGCCCAACAAAGAGCTCAGCCAAAACCTAGAAGCTGTCTGGTCGAGAATACACCTGATACAAAACCAGTAAAATTGTCCATATTGCCGAAAATCCTCGTTAAATGGTTGATAAGGCTACGTTGCTGAAATGGTTGCGTAGAGCCGGCTGTGTAAACACCTATTTCAGCACACCTTACTATCGACAAAAATCAACTCGCTTTAAAACCCACATCCGTGATCGCGCGATGTTTGGCAAGAGAGTCTTTAAATCTCGTTTTTGGCCAGTAAGGTTTTCTTAGCTTGTTCTAATTGAACTAAAAGTGGGCCAGTTTGAATTTTAAAATCAGCCATTAATGATTTTTTGATAGGCCGATGATGAGGCAGTTTTACCGTAAGCGGGTTACGGTGAGCACCATTTACCCGGAATTCATAATGTAAATGTGGACCTGTTGCAAGACCTGATTTTCCAATGTAGCCGATGACCTGGCCTTGTGTGACCCTGCTGCCTTTTTTTAGACTACTTCTATATTTGGAAAGATGGGCGTATAAAGTACGGTAACGTTTGCCATGCTGAACGATAATAACGCGGCCATAGCCACCTTTACGGCCTCGGAAAATTATTTTTCCATTACCTGTTGTTTTGACTGGTGTTCCAGTTTTAGCGGCATAATCTACGCCCTTATGTGCACGTATTCTGTTTAAAACCGGGTGCTTGCGCTTTAGGTTGAAGCGGGAGCTAATACGGGCAAAGTCAACAGGTGAGCGCAGAAATGCTTTGCGCATGCTTTTCCCATCGGGAGTATAGTAATCAGCTTTACCTTTTGGATCTTCAAATCTGACAGCAGTATATATTTTGCCTCGGTTAATAAATTCAGCTGCAATAATAGCGCCTTTGTTAATTTCTTTGCCATCAATGTATTCAGTTTCATACAATACAGTAAATTGATCGCCATTACGCAAACTTAAGGCAAAATCTACATCCCATGCAAAAATATCAGCAATTTGCATAATTAATTTATCTGAAAGACCTGCATTTTTGCCATCGATAAACAACGAAGAAGTGATGCTGACTTGTTTCGAGCTCAATTGCTTTTCAATTTCTTTGGTAACTAACTCAACTGAAAAGCCTTTATTGCTGCGTGTGGCAACCAACGTTTCTGTCATGTTACGAGGATAGATTATCTGCTCAAGGTTACCGATATCGTTAGTTTTTATTTCGAGAGTTATTCCTGGGGTGATTCTGGCGAAATTCATGCCATATGCGTTAGCATGTACAATTTGATGTAGTTCAGTAAACCCAAGTTTCAGTTTGTGGAAGATAATGGAAAGACTATCTCCTGCTTGAATTGTGTAATATTGGGTATGGAAAGTTGTTTCTTCAACTGACGCTATCGAATTATTAGGCTGTGAAGGTTTCGATGAATCAGGCGCGGTATAAGTTGAATTTTGTATTCCTTTGCCGGAATCAGCCTTATTACTTTCAGGGGTTATTAAAGCATAACTGGCACTTGCGGCAATCGCAGCGCTAATCCCAAAAATCAGAAGTTTGTAATTTTTCATTTTGACCGGGGAGCAAATGTGAAGTCTAATTGTACTGGAAAATAGTTGGTTACAAAAGAATAAATGCTATATCTAGTGATTATTTTAGTATAAATGGCACAATATATAGATCAATAAGATTAAAATTTATTGAAATGCGATTAAATTACCGACAAAACCCATTAAATTTTATAGTAATTTATCATTATAAAGCAAATTATAGCCTAATCTTATTTTTCTTGTTGCTGTAAACTAACGATTTTTATTATTCCTGGCATGGGAGAAATATGAATAATGAAGTAATTGAAGCACTGCGGAGAGGTGCGGATGAAATATTAGTCGAGAGTGAGTTGGTCAAAAAACTGGCTGAGGGACGGCCTTTACGAATAAAAGCGGGTTTTGATCCCACAGCACCTGATTTGCATCTGGGGCATACAGTACTGATAAATAAATTAAAACAATTTCAGGATTTAGGTCATGAAATATTGTTTTTGATCGGTGATTTTACTGGCATGATTGGAGACCCCACTGGTAAAAATGTAACTCGGAAGCCATTGACCAGGGAAGAGGTAATAGAAAATGCTAACTCCTATCAAGAGCAGGTTTTCAAAATTCTGGACCCAGAAAAAACCCAAGTGATGTTTAATTCCAGTTGGATGGATGCGATGTCTCCGGCAGATCTCGTTCAATTGGCAGCTAAGCATACCGTTGCACGGATGCTGGAAAGGGATGATTTCAGTAAGCGTTATAAAAGTGGTCAACCTATTGCGATTCATGAATTTTTGTATCCATTAATTCAGGGCTACGATTCTGTAGTGATGAAAGCAGATGTGGAATTAGGTGGCACTGATCAAAAGTTTAACTTGCTGGTTGGTCGGCAATTGCAGGAAGTTTATGGCCAAAAACCGCAAGTTGTTTTGACCATGCCGATTCTTGAAGGGCTGGATGGCGTGCAAAAAATGTCCAAGTCTCTCAATAATTACATTGGAGTTGCCGATTCAGCCAATGAGATGTTCGGAAAAATCATGTCCGTTTCTGATGAATTGATGTGGCGTTATTTTGAATTGCTTAGCTTCAGGCCTATTTCTGAAATTGACCAGTGGCAAAAACAATCTCAGGAAGGCGCCAATCCTAGAGAATTTAAAGTCAAACTGGCACAGGAAATTATCGAACGATTTCATGATAAACAAGCGGCAGAAAAAGCGCTTGAAGATTTTGAAGCCCGTTTTAAACGAGGAGCGATTCCTGATGATATTCAGCAGTTTGAACTAATAGCAGCTGAAGGGCATTATGCAATTGCGAATTTGTTGAAAGATTCAGGTTTAACCGCTAGCACCTCTGAAGCGATTAGAATGATTAAGCAAGGTGCTTTAAAAATTGATGGGGAGAAGGTTTCCGATACCAAATTACAGATATCGGCTAATACTGAGCAGGTTTACCAGCTTGGCAAAAGAAAATTTGCCAAGGTTTCAATCAAATCATAGAATTTAGAATAGATAGTTGGATAGTTCCCACGGTCTCCGTGGGAATTCATGTAAGGACGCTCTGCGCCCCATGACGCAGAGCGTCACAAGCTGCATTCCCACGCAGGGCATCACTGCCATTGACTTAAGAGAAATCTGATTTTGTAGGAGTGGCTTTAGCCACGATTTCGCAGATTCGGTCGCGGCTAAAGCCCCTCCCACCCAAACACAACCAATTTGTTTTTCTTAAGTCAACGGCAGTGACGCAGGGCATGGGAACGATAAATAAACTTTTGAAGCATTAATCACGAAAATCAGGCGTGAGCTGAACAGTTGCAGTATTTCTTGATATAATTTACAAAACGTCCCCGTAGCATAACTGGATAATGCCACCCCCTCCTAAGGGGTAGACTGGCGGTTCGAATCCGTCCGGGGACGCCAATAAAATCAGAATTTTATTTGTCCGTTACATTTCTTATGGGCGCTGGCGGGGTACTTTTAAAAAAAGCCACCACTACCATCAACACTTCCTCCTCCAAGTAAAAATACCTCGAAACATTCAAGTGCAATCGGCAACTATTATCTCTTCAACTAAACAAAAATTACCCTACAAGCTACCATTTTGACCTCTTTGTGCCCCATAAATACCCTAAAAAGTGGGTTGTTTCGCAGTGATGCGGATTTAGGTCAAAGCCTTCTTCATGAATAGGAATAAGCCGAACTGGTGTCAGAATTTGAATTTGATCAAACCGTCAATTGGTGACTTGCGAACTCGTGAGGACTCGAATTTTAGGCGCTATTTCAAAGGCTTGATGGAACCGGCATAGGGTGCCTATTGTCTTTCAAACCCAGAATCCTCATTAGCGATGATATTATCCCACCTTCACCTTAGTAGGTAATATTGTTGCCTACCCCATTTCCAATTTCCATCCACTAAATCGATTCCATTAGCGAGAAAAGTGCGTTAAGATTTCTTTCTGTTTTTCTGAGCGAGTGGGTTTACATTACAAACATGAAATTTGACTTTACTTTAGTTTTGTTGAACTCCGTAACTTTAGTTAACAAAGATATCTGATTACGTACAACTCTCATCCATAGAAAATAAAAATTGAAATATCAGTATGTATAAAATACGTCAATCCCTAAGTTTTTTCAGGAATCTTTGCTTAACCTATGAGGCTTCAGCTAAAAGCATGCAGGAATGACGAATAATAGCCGAGAAATATAGGTAATCAGGAAAAGATAAGAAAATGAGAAATATAGAAAACAACGAATGGTCAGTTTGTATCCTGTCATCTAGGGAAAGTGTGACTGATTTAATGATTTCTGTTAAAGGGGTTTATCAGGCTTGCAGAAATAAAAAAACTTTGATTGATGTTGTTATTAATGGTAACGAAATGTTGGCTAATAATCTAGCAAACTTGCTCTCATTAGAACTTGACAGTAGTGTCGGGAACAAGATACGTATTTGGGATTTAAATCTGGCAGATAAAGCTATGGCATGGAACAGTTATTTATATAATATCTGGCCGGGTTCTGATTTAGTATTTTTTTTGGATGGGTATGTAAGGCCATACCCCAATGCATTGATACAAATTGAAGAAGGAATAGATAATAAAGTTGAAGCGTTAGGCTCAACTGGAGTACCAACGATGGGATATTCAGCAAAATCCCTCCGAGAAAATATGCTTCAGAATGGTGGACTTCATGGGAACCTGTTTGCTATTAAAGGCGAGGTATGTACGGCAATGAAAGAAATTGATTTCCACCTTCCTGCTGGTATCTACAGAAATGACTCGACAATCGGTGCTGTTATAGCATTTAATTTAGACCCCAAAAAAAATAATTGGAATCTTAAAGAAAGAATTATAGTTAATAAGGACGCCACTTGGTCTATACCTGAACAAAATGAATGGTCTCTAAACTTTTTTAAATCTTTTATTAAAAGATACGTTCGTCAGGCTCAAGGAGAATTAGAAAACAAGGCTTTGAAACAACATTTTGCAATTTTGAAAAAATCACCAAAAACACTACCGCGATATGTTGATGAATTGATATATTACTGGATTAAAAGTGATTTTAAGCAGTCTATCTGGTTTTTTTTATGCAATCCAATTTCTTTATATGCTTTCGTACTAATGAAATCAAGAATGAAAAATTCCAAAAAAGATTTCAATAAGTCAAAACGTATTCTTATTACAGAAGGGTTTTATAATGGGGAGTAATATGAATTATCGAATAAAAACACTTCAAAGTATCTTTAGGGTTTCTGGAGTTTGAGTTTTAATAGATTATTTTTTATCGAAAATCACGGCTATGTCATCGTTAATTGTAGGATTTTAGATATGCTCAGATGTCTATGGAAGTATAGTACTTTTAGCAAGGTAGATCACCATGAAAGCCCCAGAGTTTTTAGAATTAATTTCAATACATAAGGTTTAAACCTTATGTATTGAAATTAAAACAGTTGATTACACCGCCGCCAATCAACATGGCTCACTTTCAATGGAAAAACTACTGACCCAGAAAGAACAGGAACTGTATGCAGATAAGGCGTATGCAAGTGAAAAACACCATGACCTATTAACCGAAAAAGGCATTGTGGATCAACCTGCACAAGGCAATATTCTGGAAGCCCAAACGATTCAACTGACCTCAGAAAAAGGGAAAAAATGTCCGATCCCCTTGCGTCGTATACGCTTCATCTACCGGGAAGATAAAAAAGAAATTGTTCTGATTTCCAATGATCTGACCAGTCCTGCCGAAGAGATCATGGCGTTGTATAAGCAATGCTGGCAGATTGAATTATTTTTCAAATGGATTAAACAAAACCTGAAAATTAAACGGTTCTTGGGCACCTCTGAACACGCAGTTCACCTGCAAGTCTTAATTGCGATGATCGCCTACTTGTTGCTCAAGCTCGTTAATAATAGTCTGAGTACTCTGCAGGTTTCTTTTCAACAGCTAACCCGGCTCATTTCAGCTAATTTATTCCAGCGAAAGTCGGTAATTGAACTTATTGCCTCAACTCATCAGAAACGAAAACCGCTCAAAATCAGGCAGTTCGTACAGTCGGAGTTACAATTTGCTTAACCGGACAGTAGTGGTTTAAAGTATTAAATACAAGCTCTTGACTGAATCACACAGTTAAAGAATTTGTAACTACTCAGCGTATTCATCTTTTGTCCCATTACGGCGTTATTTCCGTACTCGAATGGACACATATATCTATATGCTCACATTCTCCGTGCGAAAATGCCTTGTACCGGAACAAAATATAAACACGCTGAGCAGTTACAAGAATTTTTGATAAATTTTGCCGGGGTAAAACTTACAATTTTAAAGCGCTGTGGAACCAGAATCTTGGGCTATAATTTTGCCGATAACTGGTTTCTTTAGGATAATATGGAAACTGATTGTCATATGCATTGAGAAAACATACTTAATGTGATCTAATACCGGTGTTTTACGTCTTGGTGAATCTCATGTTTTTGAAATACACAACACGGGGTTGTTTTGCTGAAAACTTGTCTGGAGAACAGGCTTATTTATTATGCAATTTAATATAAAAGAAGGTTTGGATATTCCCATTACGGGAGAGCCAGAGCAGAAAATTGGGGAAGGCAATAAGGTTAATTCAGTTGCTATTCTCGGGGTGGATTATGTTGGCATGAAGCCAACCATGCGTATTAAGGAAGGAGATGGGGTGAAGCTTGGGCAGGTTCTTTTTGAGGACAAGAAAAACCCCGGCGTATTATTTACTGCTCCTGGCGCTGGTATAATAAGAACAATACATCGTGGTGCCAAACGGGCATTACAGTCTGTAGTGATAGATTTGAAAGGGACAGACCAGGAATCTTTTACTAAATACGGTGAATCAGAATTGTCGGGTTTAACTTCTGATAAGGTCAAAGAAAATTTGCTGGCTTCTGGTTTGTGGACAGTTTTACGCTCCAGACCTTACGGCAAAATACCATCGGTTGATAGCAAACCAAA
Organism: Methylococcaceae bacterium; assembly: GCA_030618325.1. Taxonomy (GTDB): domain Bacteria; phylum Pseudomonadota; class Gammaproteobacteria; order Methylococcales; family Methylomonadaceae; genus JALSJK01. The sequence goes on from JAUXDP010000092.1 coordinate 8,225, forward strand.
TTCAATTTTTGTTACCGCAATAGATACCAGCCCTTTAGCGGCAGATCCTGCAATAATAATTAAAGAACGCGCCAACGATTTTCAAAATGGATTGTCAGTTATTTCTAGGTTGACTGAAGGCAAAGTCTATCTTTGTAAAGCAACCGGGGCTGATATATCGGCGGGAAATAGTGGGGCAGTCGTTGCGGAATTCTCAGGGCCTCATCCAGCAGGTCTTCCTAGCACACACATCCATAAACTTGACGCTGTCAATGCTGAGAAGTTCGTTTGGCATTTGGATTATCAGGCAGTAATGGCAATTGGCGCTTTGTTTACTACAGGAAAGCTAAATACTGAAAGAGTAGTGTCACTAGCAGGCCCTACAGTAAACAAGCCCAGATTAGTAAAAACCCGCGTTGGAGCAAACACCGATGATTTAGTTGCTGGTGAATTAGACGATGGTGAAAATCGAGTCATTTCCGGCTCTGTCCTTTACGGACGAAAAGCTGCTGATTGGGCCGCATATTTAGGCTGCTACAACAATCAAGTTTCGGCACTTAAAGAAGGTCGAGATCGAGAATTGTTTGGCTGGATAGTTGCGGGCAAAAATAAATATTCTGCGATGAATGTTTATACCTCAAGTGTAGATAAGAAATTTGGTCGAAAATTCCCTTTAACCACCGACAAGAATGGTAGTGATAGAGCTATTGTACCCGTCGGAGTTTATGAAACAGTCATGCCACTGGATATATTGCCAACGCCACTTTTGAAAGCTTTAGTGATTGGAGATACAGATCAGGCTCAACAACTGGGCTGTCTTGAGCTAAATGAAGAGGATGTTGCTCTGTTTACTTTTGTCGATCCAGGTAAGCATGATTTTGGTCCAGTATTAAGAGCAAATTTAACTAAAATTGAGAAGGAAGGATAATGTCGGCCAGAGATATTTTAGATAAGATAGAGCCGCATTTTACAAAAGGCGGGAAACTAGAAAAGTACTATGGTCTATACGAGATGGTGGATACTTTTATCTATACTCCCGCAGATGTAACACGCGGAACAACACATGTTCGCGACGGGACAGACCTAAAGCGAACTATGACTTTTGTTGTTATTGCCACTTTGTTCTGTGTTTTGATGGCAATGTACAATACGGGGTATCAGGCAAATTTCGCCATGGAAGCGATGGGCCTGGAACAAGCGAACAGTTGGCGTCATATAGTGATGTCGATTTTCGGTTATAACCCATCGAATCCAATCTCCAATTTCATTCATGGGGCTCTTTATTTCTTGCCAATATACATTGTTACACTTGCTGTGGGCGGTGTTTGGGAAGTTTTATTTGCTACTGTCCGTGGACACGAAGTTAATGAAGGGTTTTTGGTTTCTTCAATGTTGTTCGCATTAATTCTGCCCCCTGATATTCCTTTATGGCAGGTGGGGTTGGGGATTTCCTTTGGTATTGTTATTGGTAAGGAAGTTTTTGGTGGTACTGGGAAAAACTTTTTAAACCCTGCTTTGACAGGACGTGCTTTTTTGTTTTTTGCATATCCTGCTGCGATGTCTGGCGACTCCGTATGGGTCGGTGTTGATGGCTTTACCGCTGCGACCCCGCTTGGCTTGGCTGCCGCTGGTGGCCTAGATGCTGTTTACGCTCAGGGATATGGCTGGTTTCAAACATTTTTTGGGTTTATGCCAGGATCAATTGGTGAAACCTCTACTTTGGCAATCTTAATCGGTGCTGCATTCTTACTTTATACACGCATAGCTTCTTATAGAATTATGGGAGGAGTCATGGTGGGGATGATTGCCATGTCCGTAGTGTTTAATATCATCGGTAGTGATACCAATCCTATGTTTGCTCTTCCCTGGTATTGGCACTTGACACTTGGTGGTTTTGCCTTCGGTATGGTTTATATGGCAACAGATCCTGTAAGTGCTGCGATGACGAATAAAGGCCGGTGGGTTTTTGGTGCTTTAATTGGGGTGATGGTGGTTTTGATTCGCGTCGTCAATCCAGCTTTTCCGGAAGGCATGATGCTGTCAATTCTGTTTGCCAATATGTTTGCCCCTATCATTGATTATTTTGTCGTTCAGTCAAATATTAGAAGAAGGATTAAACGTCATGCCTAACGAAAACAAGAAGTCAAAGTATTGTGAAAAATTGGGGCCTTATTGTGAAAAATTTAAGCCTTACTACAAAAAGTTTGAGGCTTATCGGGACAAAATTCTTGTTTTAAAAAACGATAGTCTTGAAAAAACAATAGCTGTTGCTCTTTCCTTATGTTTTGTTTGTGCCGTACTGGTTTCATTTGCGGCAGTTGCTTTAAGGCCATTACAAGTAGCTAACAAAGCCTTGGATATGAAAAAAAATATTCTCGATGTTGCCGGGTTGCTTGATGAAAATACGGATGTCGATGAGGCTTTTGCAGAGCAGATTGAGACAAAACTGGTCGATATTGAGACCGGTGAATATGTTGAAGGTATTAATTTTGCTGAATATGATCAACGAAAAGCGGCTAAAGATACGGCTCAAAATATAGTGATTCCTGTTAAGCAAGATATTGCAAGTATTAGAAAGAAAGCTAAAATAGCAAAAGTCTA
>JAUXDP010000249.1 GCA_030618325.1 Methylococcaceae bacterium
TAACACCAATGTACATTTTCTCAACTGCAGCCGTCATATTTGCTCTTGGCATTACCTATTGGCTGATATCGTTAAAAGAGTAGCGCACAGGCAGGGAAAAAGTAGTTGCTCTATACCATTTACCTCGCAGTTAATGACATTTTTTAAATTACCGCAATAGTTGGCATCATTAGGAATGGAAAATTAATAACTTTGTCATTATGGCGAAGTGATTTTTCTTCTGCTTAAACTATCTCATGAGGACTATAGTTATTCTACACGACGATTGAGATCGTTTAAGCAGGAGGAAAAGGACGAGTCAGGATGATAAAGTTATTGAATTTCCGTTCCTTACCCCATCTATAGGGCTTCCAAAACAATCTGGGTTGAGTTACTCTTAGCTTAATCAGAGTTCATTGTTCAAAACAACATGAAAAATAATAATACCAAATTGTTACGTATCCTATTTTACAGTCTTGGAATAATAATAGCCCTTGCATTAGTCGGCTATTTTTTCATCGACATCATCATCGAATTCTGGTGGTTTGATTCTATCAATCATCTTCTATATTTTGTGATGCGAGACGGCTATAGGGATGCCATAGCAGGGTTTACCACCCTGATATTCGGTTCAATTTTTTATTTCAATTTTATCCTTGTCTCGAAGAACATAGAACATCATGGCTTTTCTTCTGAAGCTAACGATAACCTTCTAATAAAGCTTTTGAAGTCCCGACCTATAAAACTGTTCATACCTCTCTCTTTATTGTTAACGATTCCAATATTAATTCCGGTTTATACCAACTGGGAAACTATCCTGTTGTATTATTTTAGCCACCCTTCAGGTATCACCGACCCGGCCTATGGTAAAGATATCAGTTATTATTTTTTTTCCTACCCCGTATATCGGTTACTGCAACAGGAATTGCTGGTGGCGTTCTCCTTGTTATGTGCAATCGTTGCTTTTTTATACTGGCACGATTTCCGAAAATTTCGACAAAATAAGGAAAGTTTCCCTTCAAAAGCTAAAAGTCATTTGACTGTTCTAGTCATTATTGTCGTGTTGCTACAGGGCTGGGCAATAGTACTTGAGAGAATTGAATTACTTTATGAAGACCGCCATATGCCCGTTTTTTTTGGCCCTGGCATGGTGGAAATGCGCTACGATTTACCCTTGATTTGGCTGGCTTTTTTTACCTTTCTTGGTGCAGCCTTATCGGTTATATACTTTATTCACAAGCATCGTGGACTAAAGTTAATTGCCGGGTTTTCGATAGCTTATTTAGTAATGATAGGACTCAGGCAAATATCATTTATCCCCGAATTGATTGATGATTATTATGTTAAACCTAACCCTGTAAAGGCCGAAAAACGATATATGCAATATCATATCGATGCGACCTTAACTGCCTTCGGATTAGACCAAGTCAAACAAATCGATTATCCCGCCACTTCATCCCTGACCCCTAGCGCCAGTGCAGAAATTTCTCAATCTCTCTATAACATTCCACTTTGGGAAAGCCATTTATTGAAAGATGTATATGAACAACTGCAAGCCATCAAACCTTATTTCAGTTTTTCTGCCATCGCAACTGACCGCTATACATTGGGTGACAAAGAATACCAAGTTAATATTGCCACTCGAGAATTATCCCTAGAAAACCTACCTCTTGGAGCGAACAACTGGGAAAATCGCCACCAAATCTATACCCACGGTTACGGTGCGGTTGTTACACCCTCAGCACAACAGGCTAATCAACCTGTAAATTGGTTTCTCCGGGATATAAAGCAAACCAGTGCCTTTGACAAACTAAAAATTTCTCAACCAGAAATTTATTATGGCTTGGGAAATTATGAATACGCCATCGTCCCTAATGAAGCGACCAGCACTTTGGGCCATGAACGCGATATGAGCCCCAATTATATGGGAACAGGGGGGATAAGCATCTCTTCCTTATGGAAGAAACTTTTTTTTAGTGCTTACCTAAAAGAACCCAACATTATATTTTCTGGCAACATCAATAACCGAAGCAAGTTATTATTCAGGCGTAACATTACGGAGAGGATTACTCACATAGCTCCGTTTTTGGAACAAGACCCAAACCCCTACCCTGTTATTATTAAGAATAAGCTCTATTGGATCATCGATGCATACACTACTTCTAATATGTATCCTTTAGTCGCTAGAGTTGATTCTCCTTTATATCAGGATAATGAAAATCCTTATTCAGCAGAAACTTTAAATTACATCAGAAATTCTGTAAAAATCATAGTTGACGCCTACAACGGTTCAGTGGACTTCTACATTGTGGATAAAAATGATCCATTAATTAGCACTTATAGCAGAGCCTTTCCTACCTTGTTTAAAGACATTGATACGATACCAAAAGAATTCTTAAAACATCTTAGCTATCCAAAAACACAGTTCCGGATGCAAATGGAAATTTTTGCCCGCTTCCATCAAAAGACGCCGGAAATTTTTTATCAACAAAATGAACGTTTGGAATTAGCACACGATGAACCCAGTCTGCCTTTCTATCTAACGGTTGATATTCTGGAAAAAGAATTAGAAATTAATCAGAAAAAATTTATTTTGGTGGATGTTTATTCCCCTTATGAGCGTGACAATTTAGCATATGTCAACATTGCAGGCTGTCTTTTAAGTGATGATTGCGAAAACCATTACCGGGCAGATATTTTTGCCTACAAACTTCCCTCGAACGTGCAAATTGAGGGTCCAGCCCAAATTACTGCATTTATTAATCAAACCCCAGAAATATCTAGTCAGTTCACGCTTTGGGATCAACGCGGATCAAAGGTAATCAAAGGTCGGATTATTATCATTCCTATTGAAGAACGGATTCTCTATATTCAGCCTATCTACCTAGCAGCAACTTCTAAAACCGGATTTCCGCAACTGGCCAGAGTGATAGTTGCCATGAATCATCAGGCGGTCATGGACGTGTCCTTGGAATCTGCGTTCAAAAAACTGCAGCAACGTTTGCAACCAACCATTACTCATTCGGCAAATGAACAAGGAGTTGTAGCTTTCCTGAAAACCCTTGCAGATTATTGAATAGCAGTTTTGGTATTGGATTTTAAGTCTTGTTTGCGGCTGTCAATTTCATCCATTAACAGATAAGCTTGGTAATATTTATAGATATTAGCTACATAGCGAACTGTTTCTGTTCCGATGATCCTGCCGCAGGCAATTTCTACATTTTTGAACCAGAGGTTTTTATCAAGGCCCATTTTTTCAGTCAGGCGGCGCATTTTTCTGACATTGCCGGGGCCTGCATTATATGCAGCCCAAGAAAACACCATCTGATCAAACTTTGAGATTGCAGGGTCTGAAAAATAATATTTCCGCAGATGATTCAAATACTTACTTCCAGCGTGAATATTATCTTCCAGTTTTTCTATTTTGGGTATATTAATTGCTGGATCGCGCGCGGTACTTGGTAATATCTGCATAATACCGATAGCGCCCATATGGCTGACTGCTTTTTGATTTAGACCAGATTCATGATATGCCTGGGCAATTAATGCTAAATGATCAAAGTTATATTTCTTACCATATTTCTTGAACAAGTGAACAAAGCGACCAAATTTCTGCCTTTCGCTAGCTATTCCTGGGTGCTTAATCCAACGGGTATTTTTATAAAATCTATTAAACAAGGTATTACCTAATTTTGTACCTTGTTTAATCGTTTGAGCTGCCTTATTCAGGTCTTGCTGAAGTTCTGGGTTGTCTTTTCTTACTGCCCAGCCAATCATTCCGCCTTCATTGACTACCAGATCTTCTCTAACCATGATATCGGGAAGAACTTTAGCCCATTGCCTGGCCTCGAAATCATCTACCACAGTAATTGTAATGACGCCAGCATTCACCATTTCTAAAATATCTTCACTGGTAAGATATTCTGCGGCCTCCCTGATGATAATCGCTGGAAGTTTCTTTGCTACCAATTCTTGATTGAGGGATTTTAAATGCTCTACATAACTACTGCCCTTTTCCACATAGATTGTTTTTCCGGCCAGGTCTTCAAGGCTGTTCAGCGTAAGAGAATTTTTGTGAGTAACGATCAATTCATTAACCTTCCTTTCACCGCCTGTGGCGAAACTAACCTGCTTCTGACGCTCTTCCGTAATGGTCAACATAGCTGCAGCAATATCACCTTTGCCGGCAAGAAGAGAAGGAATAAGCTGATCAAAGCTGACAGGGATGTAGACAATGTGTATCTTCTCCGCTTCTTTCTTTATCCCCTTGTTTAACAGTTTTTCGTATTGTTTCAGATATTCAACTTCGAGCCCTCTTATGCTTCCCTTATGAACAAAAAAACCGGTTTTGCTATACACAACTAGGGCTCTGATAATGCGCCTTTCTTTTAGTTCACTCAGGTCTTCGGTGTAGGAGTTATTAAACAGATCAATATCTGACCACAAATATTTTGAGCTTTGTTCCTCTGCGAAACAAAATAATGGAAGTAGCAGTAACAAGAATACAGAAGCAAAATTTATTAATTTCATAAGTTTATGGCACAGAATACTAAGTTGATAAATAAGGTGCTGGCTATCAATTTCCAGTGATATAGGTTGTTATTGTAAAACTGAATAGCCTTGTAATGATAGTGTTGAGTAGACAGAATTATTTGTTAGCTCAACACACATGGTTTTTTATACCTTGAGAATTCCAAATTCAAAGTGAGGGCTTCATGGTTGCTT
>JAUXDP010000271.1 GCA_030618325.1 Methylococcaceae bacterium
TGGCACTACGTTTTGCTTGAAAATAGAAGTGCTTGTAATAATTAGGTTTTTATTTTTTTATTCTAATTAAAATTGGCAATTTAGTGGATATTGAGCGAAAAACGACTGAACATGGGCTAGGTTGATGACGCAGCAATGGAAGTGAATGTTCCCATTCAGCGCCGAACCAAACCGATGAACAAAGGTGACTGCGCCCACTCGGGCGTTATCCGGCGCATCTGGACAGCACGAATAAAGCGCCTTTTGCACGCTATCCAGAAAAATCTGCAAGACGCGATTGAGCAGATCAGCATCTCGGGCAAGAAAATACCGCAGCCGTTTGGGAGAAACGACAAAATCCACTGTCGTACCGGGACTTGAGGGAAGACATGATCAATCAGATGGGCAGCGGTTTCGACCATCCGCCGGGTATTACAAGAGGGACAGATGCCCCGACCTTCACAGGAATAGGCGATGAGGAAGTCGTATCCACAACCGGCACACCGCGCCCGGGCAAACCCATGGGCCATAATACCGCGTTCCAGATACTACTTGCGGAAATCCTGTTTAATGTGGGTGGCAACCGCGGAACCCTTGTATCTGCCTGTCGGCAACCGGCCAGCCAACTTTCCAGATGACCTTGCATCACCTCATAAACCACACTGAACTCCGGCTGGCGACGCCGATAAACTGCAGTGTCTGGAGCGCTCTTCGGTGCCTGTTGGGTACAGGTCTCCGCACCCATAATCCTATTCGGGAATAATCGCCTTCATTCCCTTAGGTTTCGACTACGACTGACTTTTCTAGGTATATGTGACGCAGGTTTTCACTACATTAGCGAAATCGAGTCATTAGCTCGTGAATTGCGAATTAATTTGCCTTATTAGAAATAGAGTTCAACTGTCTGAAATCTGGAAAATATTCTGCGCCGAGCTTAGAGAACAAATACAATATTACGGTGTGACTTTTAACGCTAGGAACATTTATAAATTCCGATATCAAGCGACAAGAATTCTGTTTAAATGGCTCAATAGGGGGAGTCAGCGAAAGTCCTTCAATTGGGATCAGTTTGGCCGTTTCTTACGGTTGTTTCCACTGCCACGCGTGAGAATTTATCACTCACTTTACGGGTCAATAACGGCGTGAATGATTTTATCTTGAGCCTAGTGCCTAAATAGGGCATGCTGGGTTCTAACGAGGGGGGAGCCTGAGTGACCAGATCCTCTACTCTCTCATTTTAATAGTGTTAGATCAAATATGATAACTGTTGGTATTTTAATCGTAAACAGTGAGTAATATTAAATTTTATACGCTTCAGTCTCCTCTATCAATTGTTGTAGCCACTTCATAAAAGGTGTGCCGCCTGTCCCTCTCGGGTCTTTTACGTGCTGATGAATATATTCATTAGCCCAACCGAAATGAACTTTACGGAATTCAATGAGGTTATCCAGAATAGCATTAAACGATTCTCGATACGCTTTTTTTCTAACATTCGCCATGGCTGATACCTGTTGCAAATAATGCCTGTGTCGTTCAGGCATGTAGTTGCGCATATCCTCAAGATGTTCAGTCAGTATGGAAGATTGATGAGGAATTTTTAAAAATGCGATCAAAACAGGGATAATACTGCTCTGCGCTCCGGTTTCACCACGAAAGTTGATAGCCTGCTGATCAACCCCTTCAAAGACTACATTTTCAAAAAAACGAATATACGGCCGAAAGGTTTTAAAATAAAGCGCAGGATCCATTTTTTCCGGAATTCGTTTTAGCACCTTAACCTGACGATCAACAGCAGCGGCGATTTGCCATAAATCATCCCTGATATCAGGTTCGGCTTCTTTAGTTTGGGCCTTATAAATCCTCGCGATAGCCGTCAGGATATTAGCTGCTATGGCTTCGATTTCAACGTGTACCAGAATAAACCAATGCTCATCATATAAATGGACAAAGTTCTGCAGCGTATCAATATTACCCAGTTCGATCGGTTGATCTTGCTGAAAACGTCGCCAATTATACAAAGCATAGCCATCATAACTTAAAATGGGTGGCCGCTTTAACAATCTGCAAACGGTTACCAACGGCACAGCGATATTTGCCGGTAAAGTCTGGCAGGGCTCCTGGCCTACCTGATTGATATATGCCGACGCCAAAAAACCCAAGCGGAGATAATATAGTCTTAATTCAGGTGAAGTAGCGCTGCTCGTGCTTAGATGTTGCCAAGTCGGTATTTCCAATGCTTTGACATAGTGGCGAAACTGCTTACTCTGCAATAGATTGGGGAGATCGCGACCTATTTCATCTAAGATGCTATAACGTGAATCGGTGGGAAAGGCGGATAAAGGATCTTGTAGCGGAAGAAATCCGCGTTTAGCATAACCGGGATCAAGAATCTCATCATTAACCCCGGTTTCGGATACTGGCTCAGTGCGTAGTTGCAAGCTCTCGTCTTTGTTCATCCAATCCATCCCAAAATGCCGCGACACCATTAAGCATTTCATTGCCATAGTGAATAAACGCATCCTCATCCAGGTCTTGAGTGAAATAGAGTTCTTCCAACTCTTCCTGGGTATGCGCTGCGTGCTGAGCTTCAATTTTGTCGTGCCAGATAAAAAACCCTAAAGGCAGTTCCGAGCCACTTCGTTTATTATATTTTTGCAAACCTATAATTAACTGTCTCCAAAAACCCGCTGCAGCCCAGTTTTCAACTGCATAACTGGCGGCTTGGGAGCTCTGGTAATTATCACCGCCATATAACCGGATTAATTCATTACAAAAAAACAGGGTTGCCTGTGTGCCGTGTTTTGGTTGGCCAATTTCAGAAAAACTCAAATCCAGTTTTTTGGCAATGTTATATAACCATTCAAAATGCGCTGCGCCAAATGAAAAGTAGCTACCATCAATACTACCTTCGGTTGAACCCAAATCATTTGAGCTACCTTGTTGCTGGCCGGATTGAAATCTCACACCAATTTCATTGGCCAAAATCTCTTTTGAAGCATGCATGCTCTCCAAGGTATCTGCGTGGATCATTTTATGCAATTGAGCGATAAGAAATTGATTGGAAAACACCGAAAACTGAATGATAAATGCCTTGATTTGGGCTTGGCTCTGATTGCCTTGTTCAAACCAGGCAGTATAAGGATTACGAATAATGATCCGGTGTTTAAGTATTTCGTTATTGATTCGGCGTTGAAAAGTCAAAAAATGCTTTGCTTTATCGACAGAATATCCATCTTGTTTCTCGGTTAATGCAGTCAGTGATGGCAGACTGAGTCCTTCAAGATGATGTCGTTGTGCAAAGCCGTCCAACGATATTTGTGGATCGGGCTGCATAATTCACCTCAAAAAATTAGTTAATATATCTAAGACCCTAACATATTCAGATAAGTTTCAATGTGAACAATTTACCATTGCCACCAAATTCATCTAATGACGTTCTTGATAGAATCCCAGACTACGAACTAGTAATTCTGGCAATTTCGGTAATTTTGAACGTGGGATCAGATAGGTTGATAAATTAAACAAATCCGCATAAATGCGCTTACTGCTGATGGTTGATTTAAGATATTCATGCCCGCTGGAACCGCCCGTGCCAATTTTAGTACCCACCATCCGTTGTACCATCAAGTAATGATTACTTCGCCAAGTCGTTAATTGCGCATCAATATCCATTAACTGATTCAGAACCTTAAAAGGTAATTGCAACAAAGGTTCATCACGGTAAAGCTGGATAAACAGAGCGGCTAAAGTTGCATTATGAGTTAATTTAAAATGACCATCCTGCTTATATTGTTGGTATAAACTTTCATCAAACAGGCAGTTAAAACTTTGCCTGGTCGTTTCCAACTCTTGCAACTGTTGTTTTTTTTCCGATAAACTTAACAAGGGGTTATTTTCAATAATGTTGGCATCATTATCCAGCATGGTTTTTACTGCTGTATTGTAGCTATTCCAGAAACTAAAGTCCCGGAACTCCAAAAATGGAGTTCTTGCCAGCCAGGCGTCTAACAACTCGAACAATGAAACCTGTTGCCCAACCTTTTCAAGATAAGCTTTATCATCATCACTAAATCGCCCATAAGTGCAGCTGCTTAAATGATGTGATAAGCCTAAACGTAATTCAATTTCCCGAAACTGGATACTTTGAAAGCCGGAAGCAGGAATCAAATAATCACGGAAATCCAGAAAATCCAATGGTGTCATGGTTTCCAAAATGCTTATTTGTTGATTAATGACAAGCTG